>JAEEQI010000039.1 GCA_016285215.1 Bacteroidales bacterium
GAAGGAGCAGCTGCCCGCCATTCCGGAAGACCAGATTCTGGCAGAACCGGAAGGCCGCAACACCGCCCCCTGCATCGCCTATGCCTCGTGGAAGATTTGCAAGAAAGATCCTGATGCCAATATAGTGGTAACACCGGCCGATGCCCTGGTCCTCAAGACCGAGGAGTTTGCCAGTACCATAGCCAAGGCCCTGGCCTTTACCGAGGAGCGGGACGCCATCGTAACCGTGGGCATCACGCCCTCCCGTCCGGAAACCGGTTACGGCTACATCCACGCCACCGAGGCCCTGCACGGCCAGCTGGTGAAAGTGAGCGAGTTCAAGGAAAAACCGGACCTGGATACCGCCCTGGCCTATCTGGAAGACGGACACTATTTCTGGAACGCCGGTATCTTTGTGTGGAATGTGGGCACCATTGTCCGGGAGCTCCGCGCCTATGTGCCGGAGATTGCCGCTGTGATGGATGAGCTGGCCCCTTCCTTCTTTACGGAAAAGGAAACGCCCGAACTTCGCCGCCTGTTCCCCACCTGCGAGAAGATTTCCATAGACTACGCCGTGATGGAGAAGTCTCCTTATATCTATGTGATTGCGGAAGATCTCGCCTGGAGCGACCTCGGAAGCTGGGGCTCCATCCAGACTCATTTAAAGGCCGATGAAGACGGTAACGCAGTGGTGGGCAAGGACGTACGTCTGTTCGACTGCCAGAACTGCTTCGTTCACACCGCTTCGGAGAAGACGGTAGTGGTGGAGGGCCTGGACGGATACATCGTGGCCGAGTCCAAGGACCGCCTCCTGGTATGCCGCCTTTCGCAGGAACAGCACATCAAAGAATTCAGCGCTTAAGTTTTTTAAAAAAGTTTTCCTTTAGGTATTGCAGATTCAAAAAAAGGTTGTACCTTTGCAATCCCGTTTACGGGAAACCTCAAAACGAGAGACTCGTTAGCTCAGTTGGTAGAGCACAACACTTTTAATGTTGGGGTCTCGGGTTCGAGCCCCGAACGGGTCACAAAAAACCAGACTGTTTGCACTCTTAGCTCAGCTGGTAGAGCAGCTGACTCTTAATCAGCGGGTCTAGGGTTCGAGTCCCTAAGAGTGCACTTCTAAAGAAGCTAAGTAGCTATCAAAAGCAACTTAGCTTCTTCTTTTTTTGTTTCTTTGCTCCAGGAAAGATATATTTGTATTGTTCTAAGTCTTAAAACTGATACGATATGATCCGGAAATGTATAACACTGTTGGCAGCCGTGGCACTCCTGCTGGGAATGACCGCTGCGTGCAAACGCATCAGCATTGAAGATCTTGAGAAGGAACTGGTAGGTGTCTGGTGGGATGAATATGAGTATTCTGACGTCACGGAACAGGGAGTTGCCTTTGACCGGGTGCTTCTGGCCGTACAGGCCCTGGCAGACCACACCGGCTGCATCTATGTGGGCGTCTACGATTCCGAAAATGAGAACCTCGTAGCCATCTATGGCGGTCCGGAGGTGGCCGGTTTTACCTGGCACCTGCAGGAGGACGGCAGCCTGCAACTTGCAGAGGCTAATATGGTGAAGGGAACTGGCGACGGTGAAGGCTATTATGGCGACGATATGACCAATGTCTCCAGCACCAATATGACCTACACCAACGGCAACGTTACGGTAACAAACACCCGTTATTCCGGAACGCTTAACAAGGCGGAGGGTGAAAAAGTGACCCAGATTGTGGACAATGTATGCGACACACCTATGAGCAATCCCGCCGTGGGTCAGGTTATTGGCAGTGATGGCAAGAACTACAATTACAACCGGTTGCCCTCGGGTGTGACCGCAGTGGCCAAGATTGTCTATTTGGGCAGCGACACCAATGTGCCTTCTCCCTACGACCACGGCTTGGCCCTGGCGATGAAGGATGAATATGGCATGCCTTGGGAAGCCGCCAAGACGTATTGCTCAAAAACGAAGAACACGGACAATCCTGTTCCCAACGCAACTTGGATGCTGCCCAGCATCCATCAGTGGGGAACGATGGGTGCCAGGGCGGGGGGAAGCACCACCTATATGACCCTTCGCGACGGTTTCAGAACCATCGGCGGCCAGAATCTGAAGAAGGTCCCTTACTGGACAAGCACGCCGAATGGCTCCACAGGTGCGGGGTCGTTCGCCTTCAGCAATGGCACTTTGGATTTCTACAATAGGGATATTAAGTTATGGGTTCGTGCCTGCCTGGCGTTCTAGTTAGGGTATGCTGAAGATACTCAAGGCGTCGGCGGGGTCCGGCAAGACATACAACCTGGCACGGGAATATATCCGGCTCATCGTGGGGAGTGACCAGCCCGACGCATACCGCCACGTGCTGGCCGTGACCTTTACCAACAAGGCCACGGACGAGATGAAGCGCCGTATCCTCAAAGAGCTGTACACCTTGAGCAAGGAGCCCAAGAAATCGCTGTACTTTAACGACCTGGTACCGGCGGTCCAGCCCAATGCCAAGGCCCTGCAGGACCGCGCTGCGCAGCAGCTTTCGGCCATCCTCAATGACTATTCGGCCTTTGCGGTTTCTACCATCGACCGCTTCTTCCAGCAGACGCTGAGGGCGTTTTCAAGGGAGATTGGGCAGTTTGCGTCGTATCAGGTGCAGGTGGACCGCGAGGCCCTCATCACCGAGAGCGTGGACCGCGTGCTGGACGGCCTGTCGGAGAAAGACACGCCGCTGCTGGACTGGCTCACCCGCAGCGCGCAGGAGAACCTCCAGGAAAAGGGCCGAATAGGTCTGGAAGACGGCCTTAAGACCATAGCCAAGGATCTCTTCCAGATTCCGGAAGGGGAGATCCAGTACAACAAACAGGCAATGGACCAGCTCCGCGCCAGCTGCGAAGCCATTATCAAGGCCTACCCCGAAAAGCTCAAGGCGGCGGTGGAAGCCATCCAAAAGGCCCTGGAGAGCGTGGGCGTAGATTTCCCGGACTTCAACCGGGGCTTCCTGGGCGCCGTTACCAAAAACCTCGACAGCACCGTCAAACCCACGGAGGCCTTTGTCAGAAAGGCCCAGGACCCCGAGCAGTGGTTCATCAAGTCCAAAGCCCACCTCCTCCCGTCGGTGCAACCTGCGCTGGAGGGGCCTCTGAAGGCGTATCTGGAGCTCTTCGGCCCTGCTTATCAGGAATATATGACAGCGCTCATTCTCAAAGGGCAGCTGTACAGTCTGGGCGTGGCACGGGAGCTGAGGGATGCCTTTTCGCAGATTCAACAGGAGAAAAACGTGCTGTCGCTGGACGATTCCAATACCATCCTGCACCGCATTATTGACGGAACCGATACGCCGTTCATTTACGAGAAAATGGGCGTGCGGTATGAGGATTTTCTGCTGGATGAATTCCAGGATACATCTGATATTCAATGGGATAACTTCCGGCCGCTGGTGCACGGCAGCATAGACAGCGGCAACGATTCGCTGGTGGTGGGAGACGTCAAACAGAGCATCTACCGCTGGCGAGGGAGCGACTGGAACCTGCTGGGAGCCCGTCTGGAGCAGGAATTCCACCAGCCGGAGGTAACCGTGCTGGACGGTAACTACCGCACCTGCCGGGCCATCGTGGAGTTCAACAACAGCTTCTTCACGGACCTGTCCCAACGCCTGGATACCCAGCTGGGAACCACCCGCATCTCGCAGCTCTACGCCGATGTCAAGCAGAACGTCAATACAGATGAGGAGGCCAAGGGCTCGGTGGACGTAGTGTTCACGGACGACCAGATGGCAGAGATCCTCAAGACCCTTTGGGAAGTGAAGGACAGGGGAGCGGAATGGGCCGATATAGCCATCCTGGTGCGCGGAAACGAGGATGGTGCCCAGATAGCAGGGTCCCTTCTGGAGGCCGGCATCCCCGTAGTGTCCGACGATTCCCTCTACGTAAAATCCTCCGTCACGGTGCGGCGGCTGGTGTCGCAGCTGTCGCTGGTAGACAGCGTCCCGCGCGAAGGAAAACCCGACGTGGCCGGATATATGGCCCGCTCGCTGGAAGTGGAAATCCCCGCGCAGTACCACTCCCTGATGGAACTGGCCGAAGCCATCCTCCGGGATCTCCAGAAGGCCGATCCCGCCAAATTTGAGGCCGAAATTCCCTACATCCAGTCCTTTATGGATTACCTGCAGGAGTGGACGGCCACCGGCGGCAACCGGCTGGATGCATTCCTCCGCAATTGGGAAGAAGCCAGCCCCAAGATTTCATCGCCGGCTGCGGGTAACTCCGTACGGGTGATGACCATCCATAAGTCCAAGGGCCTGGAATTCCCGTTTGTAATAGTCCCCTTTGCAGAAAAGATCACGCTCTACAAGGCGCCCGTCGCCTGGGCCCGGCCTTCTGTGGAAGGCTCCTCCCTGGAAAAAGAGGCAGAAGGGCTCTTCCGGGTGCAGCTGGACGGCAAGTCGGCCGATTCCTTCTTTGAAGAGCGTTACCGCCAGGAGACCGAACTCCAGGCCATAGACAATATCAACGTGCTGTACGTGGCGCTGACGCGTCCGCAATGCGGTCTTAAGGTGATTGCGGCCACCCCGCCCAAGACGCTCAGTTACAAGAACTTCTCGCATTTCCTGTATGACTATGTGGGGGCATCGGAGTTCAGCACCGGCGAGCCCTACGACTTTACCAAGATGAAGCGCAAGGAGAGCAAGGTGGAAGAACTGCCCCTGGGCTATGACTCCTATCCGGCCGACAGCGGAAGCCGGCTTCGCTTCAGCCCCGAAGCGGCGGATTACTTCGGCCCTGAAGGTCTCACCGGACCTGCCGCCTCCAGCCGCATCAGGGGTAATGTGCTGCACGGGATTCTGTCGTCCGTAACGGTCCCCGAAGACCTACCCGGTGCTGTTGAGGCTGCCATCCAGAACGGCGACCTGCCGCTTTCTATGAAGGAGGAAACGCTCCGGCTGCTCTCCGAGCGCCTGGCCTCCGTCGCAGACCGCGGATGGTTCTCTCCGGAAGTCCGCGTTCGCTCCGAGGCCTCCATCCTCGTCCCCGGCGGAGACGAGTATCGGCCCGACCGCGTGGTCCTCTTCCCCAACGGCTCCGTCGCGGTGGTGGACTACAAATTCGGCAAGCCCGAAGAGAAGTACAAGTTCCAGGTCCGCCGCTACATGCACCTCTACAAACAGATGGGCTACGCCGTTGTTTCCGGATTTCTGTGGTACCTGGAGAGCGGGGAAGTGGTGGAAGTTTTGTGATTTTTTCTACCGGTTTTTCGGTTAAAACACACATAATACCGTCTGAAACAACACAACTTTTTTTACGATTCTAGGAATCCTGTGGGTGAATAGGTATGTTCGTCTTAGAAATGGTGTGCGCCATTTTGAAAATGATAAATTATTCTATATCTTTACAGGGCCAAAACGTATGAGACGTTACAAGGTAAGCAAAGTGCTTAAGAAGTTGAAGAAGGACGGATGGGTGGTTGTAAGAAGTCGGGGAGATCACAGGCAACTTAAAAACACGAACGGGAAAGAAGGGTTAGTCACCGTCCCGGGGAAGGATAGTGATGTGCTGAGTCAGGAGTTGTTGAACAGTATTTGGAAACAAGCCGGTTGGAAATAAGAATAGGATATGGGAAAGATCGTAATAAGAATTGATTGGGTGCCGAACAATTATGGTGCTGCACCAAAGAATGAGAACATTGCCTGTGTAGCAACGGGTGCTACTCTGGAAGAAGTTAAGAATAACATGCTGGAGGCCCTGCAGTTCCACCTGGATGGTCTGAAAGAAGATGGTTTGCCCATCCCGGAAGAGATGGAAGGAATCTTGGAACCGGAGTACGAACTCACGACCCGTGCATTGTTAAAGTATACGGGCAATTACATCACCCAAAAAGCGCTGTCTCAGGAAACGGGCATAGCGGAGCAGCAGCTCAGCCATTACGCCAGTGGATTGCGTCACCCCCGCCCCGCCATTCAACAGCGTATCCTCAAAGGCGTCCAGTCCATCCGCGAACACCTGGCGGTGGTGCTGTAGTGTTCCCGGGTGCGGTAAACGGTCCGACAGCGGGACCGTTTACCGCAGGGAGAGAGGTTTCAATTGCAAGGAACAAAGGCGGAAAAGCATTTCAATATCTATATTATTTTCGGGCGGTTTTGTAAAGTATGCAAGTATACGATGATTAATTCTTAAAATCATTTAGAATTAATAGCTTGCTTATTTAAAAATAATCGATTATATTTGAAGCTAAGTAACCACATTGTCTAACACTTAGCCTTCAAGTTCTATGAGACTACGTGCCCTTCTTCTCGCCTCTGCCGCTCTTGTAGTGGCCTTTTCTTGCGGGAAAACAGAGCCTGAGCCAACTCCTCAGCCGGAGCCTCAAAAGCAGCAAATAACAATTCCGGCCGAAAGCCAAGCCGTATTCAATTCCGGCCTCAACCTCACTTCTGGTAACACTGGAGGGGGAGGAAGCACTGGTCAGGCGCAGACTTCAACTGTGAAGTTTACGGTTCCTGCCAGCTGGAGCGCAGATGTGAACGACACCCGTTCATCCACCTGGCTCAGCGTGCAGCCGTCCAGCGGTGGCGCCGGTGATGTGACTATGACGGTTACGGCTCAGCCTAATACTGGAGCGGATGCAAGAAGCGCTACCGTTACGCTGAAATGTGGAAGTAATACCAAGTCCTTTACGGTGAATCAGGCAGGTAACCAGCCCACGGTGGTCCCGGTCCAATTTGTGACTTTGGATAAGACGACCGTTACTTTGGAAGAGAATCAAAGCACTTTGCTTAATGCTACTGTCCTTCCCGAAAATGCCACAGACAAGACCGTGACTTGGAGTACGTCCGATGATCAAGTGGCTATTGTTAATGAAGGTCGTGTAACAACTATTAGGGAAGGCGAAGCTGTGATTACGGCTAAGGCGGGCGACAAGTCGGCTAAGTGCCAGGTGAAAGTGAAGAAATCGGTGATACCGGTTGTTTCCATCATGCTGAACAAGACTGAACTCAAATTGAATAAAGGGGCCGAAGAAGTATTGGTGGCGACTGTCATGCCAGAGAATGCTACGGATAAGACGGTCTCCTGGTCAAGCAATCCTTCAGACATTGTAAGCGTAGATCAAAATGGTAAAGTCAAGGCATTGAAAGGTGGAAGCACTGTAATTTCGGCTACGGCAGGAGATCAAACAGCCACTTGTGCGGTGGAAGTTACGGTCCCGGTAGAAAGTGTTTCTCTTGATGTTACTTCCATGACTTTAGAGCCTGGTGCAGAATCTTCAGTCCTAGTTATTATCTCTCCTGAGGATGCTACCAACAGGAAGGTCACATGGAATAACACCAATCCTTCGGTTGCAACAGTAGATGAGCTTGATAACATTAAAGCTCTTGCGATAGGAACAACTGTTATTACAGCTACGGTGGAGAATAAGAGCGCCTCCTGTACTATTATTGTAAAAGAAGCCGTTGTGGCCGTTACTTCTGTAACGCTGAACAAAAACAGATTACAACTTACAAAGGGTCAAAGTGAATCCTTGACAGCTACGGTTAAACCTGATAATGCTACTGATAAAACAGTTACATGGTCCAGTAACGATGAAACCGTTGCGAGTGTGACGCAAAACGGCCGTGTAACGGCCCAAAAGAGCGGAACAGCCACCATAACAGCCAAGTCCGGCGAGAAATCCGCTACCTGCGAAGTGACCATCACCACGCCGGTAGAAAGCGTATCGCTGGATAGGACCGCCGTCAGTTTGGAAGAGGGCCAGACCACTACACTAGTAGCCACTATCAGTCCCAATGATGCCGATGATACTAAGGTGGAATGGACAACGTCCAAATCCTCTGTTGTGACCGTTTCCAACGGAGTGGTAACGGCCGTGGCCGAAGGCGAGGCTATCATCACAGCCAAGGCGGGCGGAAAATCGGCCACCTGTGCCGTGTCGGTAAAGAAGAAAGTGGTACCCGTTTCATCTGTGACACTGAATAAGACATCTTTGTCTCTGAACAAAGGAGAGAATGCGGTTCTTACAGCCACTGTGCTACCAGAAAACGCAACGGACAAGGCCGTTACCTGGTCCAGTAGTGATGAAACAGTAGCAGGCATTTCCCAGAATGGTCAGGTTACGGCTCTGAAGAGCGGCAAGGCCACCATCACCGCCAAAGCCGGTGAGAAATCGGCTACCTGCGAGGTGGTCATCTCAACCCCCGTAGAAAGGGTTTCCCTGGATCGCACCTCTGTCAGTTTGGAAGAAGGCCAGACCACCACGCTGGTGGCTACCATCAGTCCTAATGATGCCGATGAAAAGACGGTTGAATGGACTACATCCAATGCATCCATTGCCACGGTTGCCAATGGCGTGGTTACGGCTGTGGCCGAAGGGACGGCTACCATTACCGCTAAGGCAGGTGGAAAATCGGCCACCTGTGCAGTCTCTGTGAAGAAAGCCATTGTCCCAGTTACTTCCGTTTCCTTGAATAAGACCCAGTTATCGTTGAAGAAGGGCGAGAGCGAACTCTTGACCGCTACGGTGAAGCCTGATAATGCTACGGACAAGTCGGTTACCTGGTCCAGCAGTGACGAGACCGTGGCCAGTGTCACTCAAAATGGGCGAGTAACGGCGTTGAAGAGCGGAAGCGTATCCATTACTGCTAAAGCTGGTGAGAAATCGGCCTCTTGCGAAGTGAAGATTACCACCCCGGTGGAAGAAGTGGCGCTGGACCGTACATCTGTCAGTTTGGAAGAAGGGCAGACCACCACGTTGGTTGCTACTATCAGCCCGAATGATGCCGATGATAAGACGGTCGTTTGGACCACGTCCAATGCGTCCGTTGCCACGGTGGCCAACGGCCTTGTGACGGCGGTGGCCGAAGGAACCGCTACCATCACTGCGAAGGCCGGTGGGAAGTCTGCCACCTGTGCCATTTCCGTAAAGAAGGCTGTGGTATCAGTGACATCAGTTACCTTGAACAAGAGCAGCCTTGCTTTGACCAAAGGCAAGAGTGAGACGCTCATTGCTACTATTAATCCTGAAAACGCAACAGATAAGACTATAACCTGGACTAGCAGTGATGCTACAGTCGCCAGTGTCACGCAGAATGGCCATGTGACTGCCCTAAAGACGGGACGGGCTACCATTACGGCCAAGGCCGGTGAAAAATCGGCCTCTTGTGACGTGACCATTACTACACCAGTGGAGAGTATTTCACTTGACCGCGCTTCCGTGAGCCTAGAAGAAGGTCAGAGCACTACGTTGGTAGCCACCATCAGTCCTAACGATGCCGATGAAAAAACGGTTGTATGGTCTACCTCCAGCGCTTCCGTGGCAACGGTTGTAAATGGCGTTGTGACTGCAGTGGCCGAAGGCAACGCGACCATCACGGCCAAAGCAGGAGGCAAATCGGCCACCTGCGCAGTGTCGGTTAAGAAAGCGGTGGTGGCGGTAACTTCCGTATCTTTGAATAAGACCACTTTGTCTCTGACCAAGGGAAAGACGGAGACCTTAACGGCTACCGTGAAACCGGACAACGCCACGGATAAAACGGTTACGTGGTCCAGCAGCGATGCCACCGTGGCCAGCGTTACCCAGAACGGCTTGATAAAGGCTGAAAAGAGTGGCAAGGCTACGATTACTGCGAAGGCGGGAGAAAAGTCAGCTACTTGTGAGGTGACCATCACAACCCCGGTGGAAAGTGTTTCCCTTGATCGTGTTTCAGTAAGCCTGGAAGAAGGTCAGACTACTAAATTGATAGCTACTATCAGCCCCAACGATGCAGATGAAAAGACGGTGCAATGGACATCATCCAGTACATCTGTCGCTACGGTTGTTGATGGCGTGGTTACCGCGGTGGCAGAAGGTTCTGCTACAATTACAGCTAAAGCCGGAGGAAAATCGGCCACCTGTGCCGTCTCGGTAAAGAAGGCGGTAGTGGCTGTGACTTCCGTAACGTTGAATAAGACCGCCCTGTCTTTGACGAAGAATCAGAGTGAAACCTTGATAGCTACAGTGAATCCTGACAACGCCACAGATAAGTCGGTTACCTGGTCCAGCAGTGATGAGACTGTTGCGAGTATTACTCAGAATGGCCTGGTTACGGCCCTTAAAAGCGGAAAAGCTACTATTACGGCTAAGGCGGGTGAGAAATCGGCCACTTGTGTGGTAACCATAACTACTCCGGTAAAGAGTATAACTTTGGACCGCACTTCCATGAGTCTGGAAGAGGGGCAGTCAACCACACTTGTTGCTACCATTAGCCCCAGCGACGCCGACGATAAAACCATAGTTTGGACTACCTCCAAGGCCTCGGTCGTGACTGTAGCCAATGGTGTGGTTACCGCGGTGGCCGAGGGTAATGCCACAATTACAGCCACGGCGGGAGGACTATCTGCTACTTGCGCAGTCTCAGTAAAGAAGGCGGTAGTAGCGGTTACTTCCGTCACATTGAATAAGACCACGCTGACCCTAATCAAGGGCCAGGGAGAAGTCCTTACAGCCACGGTGAATCCGGACAATGCTACAGACAAGACGGTGAGCTGGTCCAGTGACGACGAAACGGTTGCCAGCGTTGCCCAGAACGGCCGAGTGACGGCCTTGAAGACGGGTAATGCTACCATCACGGCCAAAGCGGGTGAGAAATCTGCTGCTTGTAAAGTGACTATCACAACCCCCGTCGAAAGTGTTTCTCTTGACCGCACATCCGTCAGTTTGGAGGAAGGCCAGACAACCACGTTGGTGGCCACAATTAGTCCGGGCGATGCCGATGAAAAGACAGTGACGTGGACCACATCCAAGGCCTCTATTGCAACGGTTGTAAACGGTGTTGTTACGGCTGTTGCCGAGGGAACCGCAACTATCACAGCTACGGTGGGAGGCAAATCGGCCACTTGTGCTATTTCTGTTAAGAAGGCTGTGATTGCAGTTACATCTGTGACTTTAAATAAGACGAGCCTATCCCTGACCAAGGGACAGAGCGAGCAGCTGTCGGCTACGGTTAATCCCGATAACGCTACTGATAAGTCGGTTACTTGGTCCAGTAGCGATGAGACTATCGCAAGCGTAACTCAAAATGGCTTGGTGACAGCTAAAAAGAGTGGTAAGGCTACTATTACAGCTAAAGCCGGTGAAAAATCAGCCACTTGCGAAGTGACTATTACTACGCCGGTGGAAAGTGTCAGTTTGGATCGCACGTCCGTCAGTTTGGAGGAAGGTCAGACAACCACGTTGGTGGCTACAATTAGTCCGGGCGATGCCGATGAAAAGACTGTAACATGGACTAGCTCCAGTCCATCCATCGCTACCGTGGTAGGTGGAGTTGTTACCGCTTTAGCGGAAGGGAACGCAACCATCACGGCCAAGGCGGGGGGCAAATCGGCCACCTGTGCGGTTTCCGTTAAGAAGGCTGTGGTTGCCGTTACATCTGTGACTTTGAACAAGACGAGCCTATCCCTAACCAAGGGACAGAGCGAACAGCTTTCGGCCACGGTTAATCCTGACAATGCCACAGATAAATCGGTAACCTGGTCCAGCAGCGACGAAACCATTGCGAGTGTAACTCAAAATGGACAGGTAAAGGCCGTGAAGAGTGGGAAGGCCACCATTACAGCCAAGGCTGGAGAGAAGTCCGCTACGTGCGAGGTCACTATTACCACGCCTGTAGAAAGTGTCTCGCTGGATCGTTCCTCTGTAAGCCTTGAAGAAGGCCAGACCACTACGTTGGTGGCCACAATCAGTCCGGGCGATGCTGATCAAAAGACTGTGACGTGGACTACATCCAACGCCTCTGTTGCAACGGTTGTGAACGGTGTTGTTACGGCAGTGGCCGAAGGAGATGCTGTTATCACGGCCTCTGGAGGAGGTAAATCCGCCACGTGTGCGATTTCTGTAAGGAAGGCCGTGGTTGCCGTTACGTCTGTTACATTGAACAAGACAACTCTGTCGCTGACCAAAGGGCAGGGCGAACAGCTTTCTGCTACGGTTAATCCAGACAACGCCACAGATAAGTCTGTTACCTGGTCCAGTAGCGACGAAACTATTGCGAGTGTAACTCAAAATGGCTTGGTGACAGCCCAGAAGAGTGGTAAGGCCACCATCACCGCCAAGGCAGGTGAAAAGTCTGCCACCTGCGAGGTGACTATTACTACGCCGGTGGAAAGCGTTTCTCTAGACCGTTCTTCGATAAGCCTTGATGAAGGCCAAAACGCAACGCTGGTAGCCACAATTAGTCCGGGCGATGCCGATGAAAAGACAGTGACGTGGACCACATCCAAGGCCTCTGTCGCAACGGTTGTGAACGGCGTTGTTACGGCAGTGGCCGAAGGCAATGCGATCATCACGGCTTCGGCAGGGGGCAAATCGGCCACTTGTTCCGTGACGGTTAACAAAGCAGTTATTCCTGTGACAGGAATAACTTTAAACAAAGAGGAGACTCGAATTGCTATAGGCTCTTCCGAGACATTGGTTGCAACTGTTTTGCCGGATAATGCCACCGATAAGACAGTGACTTGGCGAAGTTTGGATACTTCCATCGCGACGGTAGATCAAAACGGTCGGGTTACGGCGGTCTCCAGTGGTTGGGTTCAAATAGAAGCGAAGGCTGGCGATCGTTACGCCTATTGCAGCGTTTACGGTTATGTCCCTATATCTGGGATTACCTTGTCGGAGACAAGTATCTCTATAAATAAGGGTGATGGTTATCCTCTTTCTGCAACCATACATCCCGATAATGCGTATATTGGGGACAGTTCTATCCAATGGCAATCTTCGAAACCCGAAATAGCATCAGTAGACCAGTATGGTTATGTTAGTGCCCTGGCAGCGGGATCCGCGACCATTACGGCATCTATTGCGGGTCATTCTGCTTCTTGTATTGTGACAATAATAGTTCCTGTTACAAGTGTTACTATTAACGCGCCATCTACATCTATAGAGGTGGGAGAAACAATCACATTAACGGCCATTATTAATCCTTCGGATGCAACCGAGAAAACTATCACATGGGAGTCTTCCAATGATGACATCGCAACAGTAGATAAGAACGGAAAGATCACAGCTAAAAGCGTCGGTTGGGTTGTTTTTTATGCCCACTGTGGGGGCGTTACGGGCTATCTCGGTATAGAAGTGAAACAAAAAGGAATAGGAGGAGACGACCCGGAAGGGTTCGAGAAAGGTGGAGAAGAAGAATGGTAACTTTAAAGACGAAAACGATATGAAAATAAGAAGAATCATAATAGCAATAGCGTTCTTTTTGGCATCATGTCTCCGCGAAGATCCAGTTGATGAAATAGCCATGAAGACTTTTGATTGCTTTACAATAGTTATGGATGACGTTGATGTCACTAAAGCATTTATGGGAGATGGTGGTTCGGTGAAATGGAACGAGTGGGACGATATATATGTTTTTAGTGATTTGCAAGGCCCGGTCCGTTATTATAGAAGTTATGACGGGAAGTGTTATGGAGATCCTATTTCAGGAACCAAATTTTATGCATATTGGGACAATTATTGTACGCAGTATAACCCTGACAATCCAACAGTGTTGACTTGTAATGGTGGGTTACAAGGAGCTGTGCTCGGCCAATATATCGTATTCCCACTTGTTGCTGTTAGTGAAGGTGACAATCTTATTTTTCGACCAACAGTTGGTCTCCTTCATATTAGATTACAAAGCACCCATCGTGTCATCACTGTAAGTTTACGTGGCAATAGTGACGAGAGTTTTTGTAATATTATTGGTACAATAGATTTGGAAGAAACTAATCCTACACTCTGCGTCGTTGCAAAAAGAGACGAATACCCTGATTCACAAAGCGTTGGTATTCCAGTCGAAGAGCAAGAAAATGGCCTTTGGGATATTTACTTCCCTGTCCCAGAAATGTCCTTTGAAAAAGGTTTTACTATTACAATCGGTTATGAAGAGAATGATTCTTATTTTGTTATCGACAAGTCAACACATAAAAGAATTGAATTTAAGCGGGGGATAATGAAAAGCTTTACTCTCGTTGAACTGGATCAAGAGATAGAAGATATTGATAGATTACAAAGAGAGGCCCTTATTGCCTTATATAATTCTACAGATGGAGACCACTGGGTAAATAATACAAATTGGTGCTCTGATAAACCAATCAACGAATGGTATGGAGTAGAAACTTTTTCTCCATACAATGAGGTAGGGAAACTTGATTTAAGCTATAATAATCTTAATGGTACGCTGCCATCAGAAATAGGTAACCTTACCCACTTGCACTGGCTATATTTAAGCGGAAATCCCAAATTGGGGGGAGCAATTCCTAAAGAAATTGGATTATTAGATAAGTTGTACTGGATAAATTTCAATTTTGACAATTTTTCAGGTCCGATTCCTTCCGAAATAGGATTATTAAAAGATTTGAAAGCGTTTGAGGCTAATGGGAATAAACTTTCGGGAGCGATACCGAAAGAAGTTAAGCAATTGGGGAATATTGGAATAATTGATTTATCGTTTAACAAACTTACCGGTCCACTTCCGGAATTCTCACTGAACCATACAGATGGATTGGATGTTTCTTTGGATGGAAATATGATTACAGGAACAATTCCGGAATCATACGGTTCTTTGAGTACTGCCAGATTTAGACTTTGCTATAATTATTTATCTGGAGATGTTCCAGAAAGTTTTCAGCAGTTACCTTTTTGGGATTATCATTGGCCTTTCCTTATTGCCCAGAGAGGTAAGGGTTTTAATATGGAGAGTCTCCACCTTCGTGGTCCAAAATTTTCGATTACAGCAACGGACGGAACAAAAATAGATGATAGTATTTATGGAAAAAACGAGTATACATTACTATTTGAATTCGTGGATGATGCTCAGTTAAGTTTTTATGATGAGGTATATAATCTTTACTGTGATTACAAGAAAAAGGGATTGGAAGTAATTGGATACTGCGGTGGCGTCACAAATAGCGAATTGGCCGAAAGCGTCTCTGTCTTTGGCTTTCCCTGGAAGAATTTTAGATATGATGGGGCTAGCACAATATCTGCGTTCCTCCCATTTGACTGGGATAACCCGGTGTTTATGTTGTCAAATAGATATCCAGGGGTAAATGTTGTGGACAGGAATGGGGATATGGTTTTTACTCCTTATTCCTTGGGGCCAATTGATATTATTGATTCTTCGGATGGTGGTTATTCAATAAATGGAAATGCGATGAATTATTCGATAGATGATCTTGTGGAGTTTATATCTAACAAGCTCGGAGAACCAGATCCATTTGATCCTATTGGTCCAGATAAGCCGTATGAATCTATTGATTATTTTGCAGATGGGAATGTTCACGTGTTGCAGGAGGCCAGCCAAGGGAAGGGCGTAAATCTTGTTTTAATGGGAGATGCCTATTCTGACAGATTGATAGCAGATGGGACATATCAAGAGGTGATGCAAAGAACGGCGGATGCTTTTTTCACTGAGGAGCCTTATAAGTCCTTCCGAGATTTATTTAATGTATATTATGTGGATGTTGTGTCAAAGAATGAAACATTCTACGGAGAAACAGCTCTTGAAACATATTATGGAGGAGGAACGCTAGTGGGAGGTAACAATAATAAGGTGTTTGAATATGCACAAAAAGCTGTACTTGATTCTGATTTGACAGATGTTCTTATCACGGTGTTGATGAATAGAGACTATTATGCTGGAACGTGTAATATATTTGTTCCAGCCGAGGGCGATTATGCCAGAGGCCGTTCCATATCATACATTCCGGTTAATAGTGATGAAGATACCTTCAATGCGCTGGTTTCTCATGAATCCGGTGGACACGGATTTGCTAAACTGGCGGATGAGTATGATCAATATCAACTTGATGGAATAGGACAGACAATTCCAAAGGAGCGAGTTGCGACGTATATTATGGAAGCACAATACGGTTTTTGGCGGAATGTTGATTTTACCTCTGACCCTGAAGAGGTAAAATGGTCAAGGTTCATTACCGATTCGCGTTATCAATCTGAGAGTATTGGTGTTTATGAGGGGGCTTGTACCTATTCTTTTGGCGCTTATCGACCTACCTCGGAGAGCATTATGAATAATAACACCGGCGGCTTCAACGCGCCATCCCGCTATGCAATATGGTATCGTATTAATAAATTGGCCTATGGAGAGGAATGGAACGGTACATATGAAGATTTTGTGATGTTCGATTTAGGTGCTCGCACTTCCCCCGCAGCTACTAAGTCGGCTCAGGCGAAGCCTCGGAACTATGTGGAGAGGCAACTTCCTCCTTTGCATCCGCCGGTGGTGGTAAACAAGGATTGGAGAGAGGTACGAAAGTGACGGTGATGAAATAGCACATCCGGTGCGGTAGACGTGCCTGATTCAGGGACGTTAACCGCAAATAAGCAGTTTTACGTTGTAGACGTCCCATATTTTGGGACGTCTACTGCAAATGGGGGGTGTTCCCAGCATCGGTTGGCCCCAAAACCACAAATGTTTTTTCGATAATGTCCCAAAAAGTGTGTCCAGATAGGTAAAAGAAAAAAGTCTGTAACTTTAAAGAGCCAAAAAAGAACCTACTAAGTTCAACTTTAAAGAAACAGACTTAT
>JAEEQI010000208.1 GCA_016285215.1 Bacteroidales bacterium
GGACCGCCTGGTCTGCGGAGACGTAGGTTTTGGTAAGACGGAAATTGCCATTAGGGCTGCCTTCAAGGCTGTCTGTGACTCCAAACAGGTAGCGGTTCTGGTACCCACCACCATCCTTTCGCTGCAGCATTATGAGACCTTCAAGTCCCGTCTGGCCAACCTGCCTTGCAATGTGGAATATGTGAGCCGCCTTCGTACGGCCAAGCAGATATCAGACATAAAAAAGCGCCTCAAAGAGGGAACCATTGATGTACTGATTGGTACGCATAAAATCCTGGGAGATGGTTTTGAATTCAAGGATCTGGGGCTTTTGATCATAGATGAGGAACAGAAATTTGGCGTTTCGGCCAAGGAAAAACTGCGCAAGTTCAAAAGTTCCGTAGATACCCTTACACTTACAGCCACTCCCATCCCCCGCACCCTGCAGTTCTCCCTGCTGGGCGCCCGCGACCTGTCCATTATCCAGACTCCCCCGCCCAACCGCATTCCCATCCAGACGGAGATTATCCTTTTCAATGAGGCCGAGATTAAGAGCATCATCAATTATGAGCTCAACCGCGGCGGTCAGGTGTTCTTCCTTCATAATAAGGTGGAAGAACTGCCGGCTATTGAGGATATCCTGCACCGGCTCATTCCGGATATGAAAATCTGCGTGGCGCACGGCCAGATGGAGGCCAAGGAACTGGAAGACCGTATGCTGGCCTTTATGAGGGGAGACTACGACCTTCTGCTTTGCACCACCATCATTGAGAATGGTCTGGATATTCCCAATGCCAATACCATTCTGGTAAACCAGGCTCAGAATGTAGGTTTGAGTGACCTTCACCAGCTCAGGGGCCGCGTGGGCCGATCCAACAAGAAGGCCTTCTGCTACCTCATTGTTCCCCCGCTGATCAGCATCACCGACGACGCCAGAAGGCGTCTCAAGGCCATAGAGGAGTTCTCCGACCTGGGAAGCGGCTTCAACATTGCTATGCAGGACCTGGATATCCGCGGAGCCGGCAACCTGCTGGGGGCCGAACAGAGCGGCTTCATCTCCGATATGGGCTACGAAACCTACCAGAAGATTCTGTCCGAAGCTATGGAAGAGCTGGGTATGGAAACCCAGGTGGCGCAGCGCACGGGCCACGAAAAGTTTGTGGACGACTGCACCATAGAAACCGACCAGCCCGCCCTCATACCCGACGATTACATAGATATAACGGCCGAAAAGATCCGCCTGTACAAGCAGCTGGACGCCCTTACCGACGAGCGCGAGATTGACCGGCTGGGCAAGCAGGTGGAAGACCGCTTCGGCCCTCTTCCTTTGGAGGTTCAAAACCTTCTTTTTGTGGTGAAAATCAGAAATTTGGGCAGCGAGATGGGCTTTGAGAAGATCATCATCAAGAACGGGATGCAGATTATGTTCTTTGTGAACAATCCTATGTCTCCATACTACAAGTCCAAGCGTTTCGAGACCATCCTTTCCCGCGTGAACGAGAATCCCACCCTTTTCAAGTTCAACCAGGACGGAGGCAAGCTGCGTACGGTTTCCCGCGGGGTGAATACCCTTTCTTCGGCCCTTCATATTTTGAAAAAACTCCAATAATTGGTAAATTTGCGGGCTATGTCCAACCTGCTCATAGAAATAGGAAACACCGCCCTCAAGGCCGCCTGGGCCCAGGGAACCACCCTTGGTAAGACTTTCCGCTACCAGGGAGAGAAGTATATGGAATTCATTCTCTCTCTCACCAAGCGGGAAAAGCCTTCCGTGATGGTGGTCTCTTCCGTGTTTTCGCTTTCGGCCCAGGAAATTGGGCAGCTGGAAAAGGAGTGCGAAAAGCTTTTGCTGCTGGACCCGGATCACCGGGAAAAACTCCTTTCCTACGGGCTTCCCGCCTACCTTTCCTATGACCGCGCCGCCGCCATCGTGGCCGCCCGGCATCTGTTCCAGGGAAAGGGCTGCACCATAGTGGACTTTGGCACCACGCTTTCCATTGATTTTACATCAGAAGAGGGGCTTTACACAGGGGGTAACATCTCCCTGGGATTCCGCACCCGCTTCAAGGCTTTGAGCCGCTATTCCCGCTCCCTTCCACTGGTGGACAGTCCCGAAAAGCCGGAGCCGGTGGGCCTTTCGGAGAGAGGATCCATTGAGAGCGGAGTGGTTTCAGGCATTATATTTGAAATGGAGGGCTACCTGAACCTTCATCCGCAAAACGTGGTGGTATTCACCGGCGGAGACGCGAATTATTTTGCAAAACGGATGAAAAGTTCCATATTTGTAATTTGTAACCTCGTTTTGATGGGGTTGGCGTTAATGGCAGAAGAGTATGTTCGAAAGAATGAGAAATAGTTTGACGGCACTGGTTGTGCTGGTGTTGACGGCCGGGACCCTGGGGGCCCAGACGGACGGAACCACGGGTGGATTCTCCCCCTATTCCGTCTTTGGTTTAGGTCAGCTGCACCAGAGCGGTACCACCTGGAACCGTGGAATGGGAGGAGTAGGAATTGCAGCCCGCAACCACCGTTTCATCAATATTCTCAATCCGGCTTCAATGACGGCCCGCGATTCCCTCTCTTTTATGGCCGATATGGGCCTAAACGGCCGTATATCGCTGTTCAAGGAAGGCGACAAGAAGGGTTTCAATACCGTTTTCAACATTGACGACATTGCCATTTCCTTCCCTATGTGGCGCAACACCGCCTTTATGGTGGGTCTTACCCCTATGAGCGACGTAGGCTACAACATTACTTACCGGGAAATGGACGTTTATACGCAGCAGCGTACTTACACATCCGTCGGCAAGGGCGGAACTTACCAGATTTTTGCCGCCGCCGCGGCCACTTTCTGGAACCGTCTCTCGGTGGGTGCCCAGTTCAATTATACCTTTGGCAACGTAGCCAAGACCACGGGTATTACTTTTGGAGACGAAACATATCGTTCCGTGGTTGTGGGAGACTCCCTTCAGGTGCACAGCTTCAGCGGAAAATTCGGCCTTCAGTATGAGCAGCCCATTGCCGTGGGTTCCTATATCACGGTGGGTGCCACTTATCAGCTTTCTTCCGCTATGCGGGGTCAAACCGTCCATTACCGCGAGCTGGGAAGCTACGACAAAGTGGCCGATGTAAAGGATCTCAACAGCGAGGGTCTCCGGATGGGAG
>JAEEQI010000040.1 GCA_016285215.1 Bacteroidales bacterium
ATCCCAATACCAGCTACAATTTTGCCGATGCCCTCAAGAGCTCCCCGGTTCCGGTCATCAGCCACGAGACCGCCCAGTTCCAGAGCTACCCCGACTACGCCCAGATAGAGAAATACACCGGTCCGCTGGAGCCCCGCAACCTCGTGGAGTTCCGCCGCCGGCTTGTAGAAGCCGGACTGGGAGACCAGGCCAAGGATTTCCAGCGCGCATCGGCCGCCTGGCAGGCCCAGCTGTACAAGGCCGATATCGAGATGTGCCTCCGCACCCCCGGCATGGGCGGCTTCCAGCTGCTGGACCTGCAGGACTACCCCGGTCAGGGATCGGCCTATGTGGGCATCCTGGATGCCTTTATGGACAGCAAGGGGGCTGTAACGGCCGATGAGTGGAGAGGCTGGTGCAGCGACATAGTACCCCTGGCCCAGTTTGACAAATACTGCTGGAGCACGGACGAAACCTTCCGTGCGCAGGTGGCCCTGGCCCGCTTCAGCCAGGAGCCCGTGACCGGCCTCGAATGGGCCCTCTCCTCCGGCGAATCCGGCAGACTGGAGACCCCGGCGGGCGAAGGCCTGCTGGATGCAGGCGCCATTGAGATAGACCTTTCCGGTTTTGACGCCCCGGCGCAGCTGGAGCTTAGCGTGACCGCCCTTACCGCCAAAGGTCCCCGCCGGAACAGCTGGCCCCTCTGGGTCTATCCGGCCGGCAACCTGCCCGACAAGAGCGGCATTACCATTGTGAGGGAGCTCTCCCCTTCGGCCCTGACGGCCCTCAAGGGCGGCGCTTCCGTGCTGCTGATGCCCTCCGACACCACGGATACCGTAGGCGGCCTCTTTGAGACCGACTACTGGAACTACCGGATGTTCAAAGACATCTGCGAGAGCAACGGAAAGCCCGTTTCTCCCGGCACGCTGGGCCTCCTGATGGACCCGTCGCACCCGCTGTTCCGCGAGTTCCCTACGGACGAGCACACCTCCTGGCAATGGTTCCCGGTAACCAAGGCCTCCCGGCCCGCCATCCTGGACAAGCTGGACGGCTACAAGCCCATTGTGCAGGTGATTGACAACATCGAGCGTAACCACCGCCTGGGCCTGGTGTACGAGTTCAAAGTGGGCCAGGGCCGCCTGCTGGTGTGCTGCGCCAACCTGGAGGAAGTCCTGAATACGCCAGAAGGGCGCCAGTTCTACAGCGCCCTCCTGAACTATATGCGTTCTCCGGAATTTGCTCCGGAAACGGAGATGGTTTTCTAGAATTTGAGCTTCTTGCCCTCCATAGTGGGAGGCGTCTCAACCAGCGGCGTGCAGCGGAGGAAATCCAGCCAGCTATAGTAGATATTGAAAGCCATTTCCACGTAGTCCGCGGCATAGAGTCTGGCGGCCACATACTCCTGGGTCATCTCTCCCCCGTTGCGGAGGGCCTCCACTTCCTTGAGATAGCCCATCATCTTGGGGATCAGCTGCTTGTCTTTCTCCAGGTGGGGTTTCACCTTCTGGATCCAGCGCTTCACCAGTTGCTGGTTGTAGGCCTGCACTTCGGGGATTTCGGCTTTTCGGCCCTCTACAAACCAGTCCGGAGCTCTTTTGAGACCTTCGGCCTTGGCGCGCTCTACCAGCGGAGCATCCATAGCGGCCACCTTCTTGCAGGCGGCCGAAGCAAACCACTCGTGGCACATCTGCCGGCGAAGCGGGTCAAACTCATTAAAGACTGCGCGCTGGCGGGCAATACCGCCGTAAAGGACAAAGTCTGCGCACTCCGACTCGACGGAACGGTCCGAGAGCGTATTCTCCATCTGCTTGAGCACCGGGCTCATAGTGGCGGCAATCTTATGGATGATGGCCGTATACTTGGCGGCGTTGGGGTCAAAATGGAGCACCGAGTCGTAAGGCTGGCCCTTGGCGGCCCGCTTGGCGTTCTCCATCTGGGCGTCGGCCAGGCGCTTTCCGGCGGCCCTCACTTCGCCGTCCGGCTCGTGTAATTTGAGAGCCAATGAGTATGCCTCCATCTGGGCGGCGAAATCGCTCATCTTCTCGCGGGTATCCACATCCTTCACATCCGGGAAGCCGGGGAGCTTGGCATAGGCTTCGTCGTAACTGCTGCAGGCAAGCGCCTCCACGCGGGGCTTGTTGGCCTTCTTGTCAAAATTGACGGTGCTCTCGATAATGGGATACTCGTCTTCGCGGTAACCGCCCAGGTTCTGGGCATAATTGCGTTCCGACTGCGGCACAAAGAAGGTCTTGGCTTTCTGCTGCGCGTAAGAATGAGGGCCGAAGACAAAGATCAACGGCAGGGCAAGGTAAAGAATACGTTTCATATCAGTTGATGCAAATGGCCGGCACTACGCCGATGGATGAATTGGTTAGGTTGGAATCGGACTTGGTGGGGTAATCGTTCACAATGACGGCCCGCTGAGCTTCTCTTCGGGTGTTCAGCCCCACAAAGTAGTTGGGCATAAGAGGGGTACGGAGCCACCAGGTGGTGATAAGGGACTCGGAGGAATGCTCCACTCCGTGTGCTTTGGCAAAGTCCGTCATAGGACGGGCCAGCCCCTTGTACGTGGTCACGGTCTCGGAATCCTTGTACTGTTTGCCGGCGCGGAGGTAATCCATAAAATTGTCCTTGGTTACCTTGGGAGGGATGGCCTCAAAGCCATAGTCTTTGCGCACTACCTCTGCACCGCTGAGGACAAAGACCTTGTCCTTGGTATTGGCGCTCACGAACTTGGGGAAATAGATCCGCTTGTGTTCTTCTCCGCTCTCGTAGTAAATGCCTCCGTCATAGAGCAGGCGCTGCTTGGCATCGTATTGGATGCCGGTGCTGTTGCGGCTGTTGTCCACGGTGGTAACGGCAATCTTGCTCTGCAGATCGGGCGTGAAGGCGGTCTGCAGGAAGCCCTTGCCCTCAAACACCTTGTTGATCTCCTGGTTACCTTCCTCTTCTCCCTGGATATAGGAGAGACCGTTCAGGAAAGCACGGAGACGGCTGTACTCGTAGCTGTTGTGCTGGATCTTCTCCCCGTTTTCCTTGTGTCGGAGAGACTTGTCGGTCTTGAACTCATACTGGTTGCCCTCCAGGTGGGCCATGCCGCCGCCGTCCCGCTCGGTATCGTTGTACATCTCCGAGGTGAGGACACATTCGGCCAACAGGAGCTTCTTGCCGCTCCCGTTATAATTATTGGTAACCACGCGCCATTTGATGGGTTCCACCTTGAAATAGCGGTAAGTCTTTTTGTGGCGGCCCTGGACCCGGGTTCCGTCGCTGTAGCCGAAACCCGAGGGGCCCTCGTAACCGTTGGATTTGTTCTCCAACAGCTTGTAATACCAGCAGCCGTCGCTGCCCTTGTAATACATGTGGGCACCCGCCACCGCCGTCTGGGACTCATCTACCGTCACAGATTGGGCCTTGATGGTCTGGGGCCAATCTCCAAAAAGCACGTAAGTGCCCGACGTGCCCATCGAACCGTCGGTTCCGGCCGGAAGAATAGTGTAGGGAGTTCCAACGAAATCGACGGTTGATTTGGGCATCGCGGTTGCGACCAAGCCCCAGAACAGGGCGGTCAGGATGGAGAAAAGTTTGTTTGTTCGTTTCATGTATTACTTGTTCTCGTTATATCTTTTACGGAAATCCAGCGGGGTGGTGCCCAGATGCTCCTTCACAAACTTGCCAAAGGACGAGGCGCTGGAGAAATTGAGTTCGTCGGCTATCTGCTGCATAGTCATATCCGTATAGCGGAGGCGGTTCTCAATGGCCTTGAGCGTAAAGAGAGTGACCATCTCGCTGGGCTTGCGGTTCATAGTTTTCATAAGCAGCTTGGAGAGGTACTTGGGAGTCACGTGGAGCATTTGGGCAAAGTCCTCCACGCGGCGGATGCGGCCGTCGCTCTGCTCTACCAGTTCCATAAACTTGTCGGCCAGCAGCTTTCCGTGTAGCTTTTCGCTCACACTCACCACCACGCCCATCCGGCTTCTCATAAGGGCCAGGGACTCCAGGGCAAAAGCGCTGAACAGGGAGTGCACCACGGCGCGGGTTTCCACGCGGGAAGTATTCTGAAGGTTCCGGCAAAGAAGGCCGAAGTAAGATTCGAAGGTTTGGAAATCGGCCTCATCCAGCGTCACCTTGGGGTGCTGCTTGAGGGCCACCAGGTCTGAGAGGCTGTTCTTGCCGAACATATTCATGTCCCACATTTCGCCTCTGGAGAACCAAATCTCCCGGCAATTGAAGTCTGCGGAACACATAAAGCTCTCCAAAACGCTGTGGGCGAAGTACAGGAAGAGGTCTCCCGCACCCAGCTGGACGGTCTGGCCGTCGTAGTCTACCTGGGCCCTTCCCGCCGTGCAAATGAAGAAGATACCGTAATTGAGGCTCCTCACCCGGCCGCCGGGGAAACCGCTGAAGTGGTCCGACACTACCAGACCACCGTCGAACGAGTGCAGGATACCCTCGCCGCTCTTGGGAACTATATCAATTATCTCCATAAATGTTCTAAAGCACGACTTTCTGAGGGCAAAAATAGGAACAAATGGAGACAATTCAATGTTCCAGAGGTCGCTATTTCTGTACGGATAGTGTCATTTTCCCGGAAACCCCTACTCCGGCTGCGTCATAAACAGCTCGGCCTTGAGGAAAGCGATGTTCTCTTCTACGAACTTGTAGCCGTTGGAGCCCGGACGGGCCACGGCCATATATTTCTCATACCATTTAAGGGCTTCTTTGACGTCCTTTTTCATTTGATAGCAGTAGCCAATGGTAGAGAGGGACTGGATAAACTTGGGATTGTACTGGTAGGCCAGTTTGTAATGCTCTATGGCCTGGTCCCAGGAGTCCTGCTTCCTGTAGTAACCCACGCCATACTGCTGCTGGATGCGGGAAGCGGTGGAAGGATCGGGCTGGATCATCTCCCAGGCCTTGTCCAGCCAGGGTTTGATTTCACTTTCAAAGTGATAATACATATCGGACTTGAGGGCGGCTATGGAGTATGCCAGGCCAACGTCCGTGGAGTCTATCTGCCAGGCGGCCTTGAACTCCTGTTCGGCCCTGTACAGGGTCTTTTCCTGCCAGAAGCACTGGCCCAGATAGAAGTGGATGGGGTAGCTGTCGTTGCCCACCTCCAGCTGGCGCTCGAACACTTTGATGGCGTCTTTGTACGCCTCTTTGCGGTACAGGGCCAGGCCCTGCAGCGGTGCAATGGTGGTGTTGTCGGGGTCCAGCTCCAGGAAGGGCTCGCTGAGACTCAGCGCTCCGTCAAAGTCTTCGGCACCCAGGAGAATGCCAATAGCCTTGGAGAGCGTGGTCTCGTTCATAGGCCTAAGGGCCAGCGACCGGCGATAGTACCAAAGGGCCGAATCGGCCTGCTTCATACTGTTGAAGGAATCTCCAATGTAGCTCACCACGGCGGGGATGGAATCCCGCTGCAGCACCGCCTGCCCGGCCTCGATGCTCTGGGGATAAGCCTTGAGCCGGGAATAAATCTGCATCAGCCGAATCTTATAAAGGATATTATCCGGAATGCGGGCCGAAAGCAGGAAGTACGTTCCCGCAGCGCTTTCCAGATCTCCGCTCTGGAAGTGGCAGTCGGCCAGTTCGGCCATCACGGCCTCGTCAATGTCTCCGGGCTGCACCAGGGCCGAAAGGGCCTCCACCGCCTCATCCGTGCGGTAGATACTCTTGAGGTAGCGGGCCTGGGCCAGCACGGAATCGCGCTGGGTGGTCTGCGCCCCCAGCGGAACGCAGACCATAAGCCAAAGCGATAATAGAAGGATTCTTCTCATTATCTGAGTTGGAAGATCACCGGGAAGGTATAGGTAACGGCAACGGGCTTGCCATCCTGCTGGCCCGGCTCCCACTTGGGAGAAGCTGAAACCACCCGCAGGGCTTCGGCGTCCAGGAGTTCATGGGCGCCCCGTAATACTTTGACATCGCGGACCACGCCGTCGGCACCTACCGTGAACTGCAGCGTCACCCGGCCCTGGATTTCGTCCTTCTTGGCCTGCTCGGGGTACTTGAGCTGGGAATTCACCCATTTGGAGAACTCGTTGGCATCTCCGCCATTGAATCCGGGTTTAACATCAACCAATTGGAACGGGATTTCCTCTTTGTCTTTCAGGGTTTCATCGGCCTCCGGGAGGGTGACCTGAACGGTTTCAGGGGCAACCTGCTGAACTTCGGGAGCCGGGGCCTCGGTCTGGGCCTCTTCGGCGACCGGAGCGGGAATCTTATTGTTTTTGGTAGGATTGCAGGCGTACATAAAGACGGCCAGCACGGGGAAGAGAATCAGATACGCATAGCGCATCCAGAGGGGAGTAATGGGTTTGAGCATCATGGCGATACGGTTTTTGAGTTGGGCGTGCTGGAAGCCGCTGGCCAGGGTAAAACGGTGTTCTCCCACGGCTTTCCGCACCAGTAATAATTGGTATTGGGTTGCATCGATGCCATTTTTAATAACGCCTTCATCGGCCTCATACTCGTGCAGGAGGCGCAGTTCTTCGCGGGTAATCCACACCAGCGGATTCCACCACAGGAGCAGCTGAAGGGGAAGGAACAGGATCATATCCACCGAGTGATGGCACTGTACGTGCATCCGCTCGTGGGTGAAGATGGCGGGGTTCTCCGCCAGGTCTTTGCGGCTCATCACCACCTTTCGGCCCCAGCTGAAGGACGGCACATTCTCTTCCAGCAGCACCAGGCGGCAGCCTTCACGTTCTTGGGCCTTGCCTTTTCTCATCATTCGGCCCATCTTCCAGGCCGATGCAATATAAAGCACCAGCGTCGCAGCCATGCCGGCCAGGTATACGCCCAGCAGAACCGTCTGCCAGGGGAAGGGGGCCGAAGCCGCCACGCCTTCTCCTTCCACGCCCACCATCATGGGCCCTTCCGAAACGATGGACACCGTTACGGTCCTCAGACGGATGAGCGGAAGCAGCAGGCACAGGTAGGAGCCCAGGAGCAGCAGCACCCTATTCAAACGGAAGAAGGTGGTGCGGCGCATTACCAGCAGGTAGAACGCATAGAACAGGCTCAGATAGAGTCCGGCTCTGGCTATATATAATAGGAACGGACTCATTTCTGGTTCTTTTCAATTTGGGCAATGAGGTCCTTGAGATCCTGGAGGTCCATCTTGTCCTCCTCCACAAACTGAGAGACCAGACTCAGGTACGAATTGTCGTAATACCGGGCCACCACCTCGGAGATGGTAGTGCCACGGTACTCCCGTTCAGTAGTTTTTACTTTGTAACGGAACGAGTTGGCCATAGGCTCCCGCTCCAGGAAGCCTTTTTCTTCCAGAAACTTCACCAGGGTGGCTACCGTATTGTAATGCGGTTTGGGTTCGGGAATGTAGGAGATTAAGTCTCTGATAAACAGGCTTCCGTGTTCCCAGAAGATGTTCATCAGCATCTCTTCTTTGGCCGTTAGTTTTTGTTTCATACAGCGGTTTGCGTATAGTTTCCAACGGCAAAGATAACGATAATTTTTAAAACTCCTAATTTTTTTAGTAGTTTTCCTTAACTTTTTAGGAGGCCGGTGCCCCTTAGGCCCGTAACGCTATTTTTCGGCTTCGGGGGTGATGATGACCCAAGTGCCCAGCTTGACGCGGTTCTTGAGGTCCACTATGTCCTCGTTGCGGAGGCGGACGCAGCCCTCGGTGGCGCGGGTGCCTATGCTCTCCGGGAAGGGAGTGCCGTGGATTCCAATGTCACGGTAGCCGGGAACGTCCAGGCGGAGGAACCAGGGACCGTAAGCGTCCTTGATGGGGCCCTTGCCGTCCTTGAAGTCGTGGGGAATGCCCTTTGCGTAAAGCAGTTCGTTAATCTTGAAAGTACCTTCGGGGGTTTTGTTGTCTCCGCGGACCTGCTTGGGACCGTAGTTCTTGGCTACGGAGCAGCCGTACTGTTTGATGGCATTGCCATCTGCATCTACCAGCGTAAGGGTGAGGGAGGGCTTGTCAACCACAATGAAGGGGGCCGAATCTACCTGCCCCAGGTACTTGGCAAAGGGGGCCTGGGCCCGGGCGACGAACACCGGGAACAGGACCAACAACAGGATGAGAATCTTTTTCATGGGAACAAAGGTACACTTATTTTTTGTATATTTGTATTGATAACCACATTGTAACCAAAATGGATAAAAAAATAGCACTGAACCCTAACGAAGTAGTGGCTTTTCTGGAAAAAGCCCCGGAAAACTTCACAAGAGAAGACATGCTCACCTTCATAGAAGAGAAGAGCATCCGAATGATTGATTTTATGTATCCGGCCGAAGACGGGCGCGTCAAGACCCTCAACTTCACCGTCAACAGCCTGGAGTATGCAGAGACCATCCTCACGGAGGGCGAGCGGGTAGACGGCTCCAGCCTCTTCCCCTCTTTCATAGAGGCCGGCAACAGTGACCTCTATGTAATCCCCCGCTACCGGACGGCCTTTGTGGACCCGTTCAACCAGATTCCCACCCTGTGCTTCCTCTGCGGCTTCTACGACAAGAGCGGCAAGCCCTTTGACTGCGCCCCTCACGCCACTTTGATGAGGGCCGAGAAAGCCTTCGAAGCCTCCACCGGTATGCAGTTCGAAGCTATGGGAGAGCTGGAGTACTACGTGATTTGCGAAGAAGACGACCTCTTCCCCGCCACGGACCAGAAGGGCTACCACGAGAGCGAACCCTTTGCCAAGCTCAACGACTTCCGCCGCGAGTGTATGGACCACGTGGCCAAGACCGGAGGCCAAATCAAGTACGGCCACTCCGAGGTAGGCAACTTTACCCTGGACGGAAAAATCTACGAGCAAAACGAGATTGAGTTTCTCCCCTGCCCCCTGGACACCGCCGCAGACCAGCTCCTGCTGGCCAAGTGGGTCATCCGCAACCTGGCGTACCGCAGCGGCCTGGACGTAAGCTTTGCCCCCAAGATTACCACCGGCAAAGCCGGCAGCGGAATGCACATCCATATGCGCCTGATGAAAGACGGCAGGAACGCCACCTTAGGGGCCGATGGAAAACTCTCGGAAGAAGCCCGCGCCGCCATAGCCGGCCTTATGACCCTGGCACCGTCCATCACCGCCTTTGGCAACAAGAACCCCACCTCCTACTTCCGCCTGGTGCCGCACCAGGAAGCCCCCACCAACGTCTGCTGGGGAGACTGCAACCGCAGCGCCCTGGTCCGCGTGCCGCTGGGCTGGAGCTCGGGAACCGATATGTGCAGCGCCGCCAACCCGCTGGAGAAGCAGGCCGACCACGACACCACCGCCAAGCAAACCTTTGAGATGCGAAGCCCCGACTGCTCGGCCGATATCTACCAGCTGATGGCCGGTCTGTGCGTAGCCGCCCGCAAGGGATTGGAGATGCCAAGGGCCCAGGCTTTGAAGCTGGCACAGGAGACCTACGTGGATATGGATATCCACAAAAGTGAGAACGCCGGCCGCCTGGCCACCCTCAAACAATTACCCACTTGCTGTATGGAAAGTGCCGCCTGCCTGGAGAAAGACCGCGCCGTCTACGAGGAAGCCGACGTCTTCCGCCCCCGTATGATAGACGGTATTTTGAAGGCTTTGAAGGCCCACAACGACCAAAACCTGCATCAGGAGGCACGTGGTGATACTAAACTAATGAGACGCCTTGTGACGCAGTACTTCTATTGCGGATAGGACTTTTTATTCCTTATATTGGGACTAAAAATTCGCCGGCTCCTTGCACTCACTGCAGGGAGCCGGCTACTTAACCTAAACTTAAACTATGAAAAACTTCGCTACAAAATTAAAACAAACGAAGTAATAATGCAAATTATTTGTGCCTTATTTTTGCAAATTTCAAAAGTAAAAGTTTTTCACCGTACTTATCAAAGACAATTTTTGCTTTCAAGTCTGGAACATTTCCGGAGATTTCAAGGACTTTTCCTTCCCCAAATCGGTTATGTTCGATGCGGTCTCCAACCTTGAAACTGGTCATAGGATCCGGGACAAAATTGGCGTCGATGATGGGGGGCTTGGGAGCGGACACCCGGTCGGGGCCGGTCACGACGGAACGGGCCGGAGCTGCCGGCCTCGCCGGCTGGGCCGGCTTGGGTGACCAGCGCGAAGCACCGGACCAGCGGAAGCCGCGGGGGGCGTCGTCGTCAAAGTCGTCCACGGAGGCGCGGGACTCGAAGTCCTCCTTGCGGAGGGGTTTGTCCAGGTACTGCGGCGCCAGCTCCCGCAGGAAGCGGCTGGGCGAGTTATACTCGGTCTTTCCGTTCCTAAACCGTTCAGTCGCAAACATCAGCGTCAGTGTCTTCTTTGCCCTTGTCATTGCGACATAGAACAGACGACGCTCTTCTTCCAAATCAGAAGGTGTTAACATCCACCCGCCCGAGGGGAAAATGTTTTCTTCCATGCCCGGGACGAAAACATGAGCGAATTCCAAACCTTTTGCGGTATGAATCGTCATTAATTTTACTTTGTTTTCTATCGTCGTAACCGTTTCTTTATCCTTTTCCTCATTATCTATACTTGAAAGCAAAGCAATATCTTCCAAAAACTCAGATAAATACAGAACCGGTTTCTCTTCAACCTCTTTCTCGTCTCTCTCTGCTTCTTCAATTATCGCCTCTTGCTTAGAAGCAACCGCATTAAGTACCTCCTCAACATTTTGCAGTCTATCGTTCCCTTCTGATTTCGCTTCAGTTTTGTAATACAAATACAAGCCGGAATCATCAATAATCCCTCGAGCTATATCCATTGCAGGGACGTCAGATACTTGATCGGCATATTGCTTAATCATCATACAAAATGCTCTGATTTTTTGTATCGCGGCATTCTTCAACCCATAATTCTCCAAATCGTCATAAAAAGCAGCCTCAAATAATGAACATCCATGCGCATCAGCAGCTTTTGCCAATGAAGCCATCGAAGTATCACCAATTCCCCTAGTAGGCTTATTAATCACACGCTTAAAAGACTCAGCATCTCGCGGATTAACACAGAGCTTAAAATAAGCAATAACGTCCTTTACTTCAAGTCTATCATAAAACGAATTTCCAAAAACAGCATATGGAATGTTTCGAGTTCGTAACATTTGCTCTATGATACGAGATTGAGAATTCGTTCTATATAAGACCGCAAAATCATTATACTCACACCTCTCGCTTCTAATCCTATCAGCTATGCTATATGCGATCTCTTCCGCTTCGTTATCACCTTTGTAAGAATGAACGATATGAATCTTCTCTCCTTCCTCACCCATAGAGACGCAGTTCTTGGGGATGCGGCCCTCGTTGTGGGCTATGAGGGAATTGGCGGCGTTCACTATGGTCTGCGTGCTGCGGTAGTTGCGCTCCAGGCGGAAGAGCCGGGCCTTGGGGAAATCCTTCTGGAAATTGAGGATGTTCTGGATCTGGGCACCGCGGAAACCGTAGATGGACTGGGAATCGTCTCCCACCACGCAGATGTTCTGGTGACCGGCGGCCAGCTTGCGGAGAATGAGGTACTGGGCCATATTGGTATCCTGGTACTCATCTACCAGAATGTGACTGAAGCGGCCGGCAATGGTCCCCAGGGCCTCCGGGCTGCGCTTGAAGAGCACATTCATATAAAGAAGGATGTCGTCAAAATCCATCACGCCGGCCTTCTGGCAAGTCTGGCAGTAGAGGGTATAGATGCGGTGGATATCCGGTTTCTTGTGCTTGACGTCTTCGTCGCGGTAACCGCCGGCGCCCTGCATATAGGGCGTGGGGGTCACAAGGTCGTTCTTGGCCTTGGAGATACGGGACAGGACTTCCTTGGGTTTGTACACTTTGTCGTCCAGGCTCAGCTGCTTGATGCAGGTCTTGATGCAGCTCACGGAATCCGTGGTATCGTAGATGGTAAACGTGGGCGGAAAGCCAATCACGTCTGAGAACTCGCGGAGGAAACGGATGAACACGGAATGGAAGGTTCCCATCCAGAGCCGGCGGGCTTCCCGCTCCCCTACCATCAGGGCAATGCGCTCCTTCATCTCGCCGGCGGCCTTCTTGGTGAAAGTAAGGGCCAGGATGCGGTCTGCAGGAACGCCCTGCTGTATCAGATAAGCTATTCTGGAAGTGAGTACCCGGGTCTTTCCCGACCCTGCTCCGGCCACTATGAGCATCGGCCCTTCAATGCATTCGACGGCTTTTTTTTGCTCGGCGTTCAAATCTCTCAAAATCTCCATATCGGGTCCATTTTTATGACGCGAAATTAGCAAATTTTTCGTAACTTCGCGGAGTATTTTTGGAAATACACAAAACCATTTCAATAATGTCAAACAATCTCGATTTGAAAAAGGGCCTCAACATACCTGTGAAGGGTGTTGCCGCCCCGGAAGTCATCAAAACCGTGGTTCCTGACATCGTTGCCGTAAAGCCCACCGACTTCAAGGGTCTGGTCCCCAGACTCCTGGTCAAGGAAGGCGACGCGGTAAAGGCAGGCTCCCCCGTGATGGCCGACAAACAACGCCCCGAGATTCTGTTCACCTCGCCCGTCAGCGGCACCGTGTGCGGAATTGTGAGGGGTGAAAAGAGAAAATTGCTGGCAGTACTGGTAAAAGCAAGCGAGAAGCAGGAGTTCGTGGACTTCGGTGCCAAGGCTCCCGCCAACGCCCAAGAAACCAAAGAAATCCTCCTGAACACCGGTCTGTGGGGTGCGCTCATCCAGCGCCCTTACGGCACTATGGCTCAGCCGGACACCACGCCCAAGGCAATTTTCGTTTCCTCTTTCAGCACGGCTCCCCTGGCCGCCGACACCGACTTCACCCTGCGTGAATCCCTGGACGATATCCAGGCCGGTATCAACGCCCTGGCCAAGATTGCTCCCGTGCACATTTCCATCTGCAAGGAGAAAGCCGCTTCCACGCCTTTCCACCGCGTAGAGAATGCCTCCATCCACGAAGTCAACGGTCCCCATCCGGCTGGCAACGTAGGTGTGCAGATCAGCCACATCGCCCCCATCCAGAAGGGAGAGCTCGTTTGGACCATCTCCCCGCTGCACCTGGCCGCTCTGGGCCACGTGATCAAGACGGGCAAGCTGGATCTTACGCGCAAGGTGGCCGTCACCGGCCCCGCCGCCGCCAAGACCGGCTATGTGGTAGCTCTTCCCGGCACTCCCGTTAAGGAACTCACCCAGGTAGAGGGGGACATCCGCGTCATTGGCGGAGACGTCCTCACCGGAGAGACCATCGGGGCCCAAGGCTATCTGGGCTTCTTCAACGATCAGATCACCCTCATCAAGGAAGGCCGCGAGCGCGAATGGTTTGGCTGGGCCAAGCCCTTCCGTCCCAAGGTACACAGCTCTTCCTGGTGCTACTTCTCCTGGCTCACGCCCAAGAAGGAGTACGAAATGGACACCAACCTCCACGGCGGCCCCCGCGCTTTCGTAGAGACCAAGTGCTTCGAAGACGTAACTCCTATGGACATCTTCCCCATCTACCTCATCAAGGCCTGCCTGGCCGGAGACATCGAGAAGATGGAGAAGTTCGGCATTTATGAAGTGCTGCCGGAAGACCTCGCCCTCTGCGACTATGTAGACCCTTCCAAGAACGATATCCAGGCCATTATCCAGAAGGGCATTGACCTGATGATCAAAGAAATGGCATAAGCTATGGCAGAAGAAATGAAACCCGGCCTTTTTGAAAAAGGCGGCAAGCTATACTGGCTGCACTCTTCCATCGACGCTTTCGATACCTTCCTGCGGGTTCCCGGTACGGTAACCTCCAAGGGCGCCCACGTGCGTGACGGTATCGACCTCAAGCGTGTCATGATCATGGTGGTCATCGCCCTGGTACCGGCCGCTCTGTTCGGCATGTACAACGTGGGTCTGCAGACCTCCACTGTTTACGGCCTCGACTGGGGCTTCTGGCACATGTTCTGGTACGGACTGCTCCGGATGCTTCCCCTGTTCGTGGTATCCTACGCCGTGGGTCTGGCCATCGAATTCGCATCGGCCCAAATCCGCGGTGAAGAAGTGAACGAGGGTTATCTCGTCACCGGCTTCCTCATTCCCCTGATTGTTCCCGTGGACGTTCCCCTGTGGATGGTCGCCCTGGCCGTCGCCTTCTCCGTCATCTTCGTGAAGGAGGTCTTCGGCGGCACCGGTATGAACATCTGGAATCCCGCCCTGGTGGCCCGCGCCTTCCTCTTCTTCTCTTATCCTTCCTCCATGTCCGGCTCTGCCGTGTGGGTGTCCAAGACCTGGGTCCCCGCCCTCAAGGGTGTGGATGCCGTGTCGGCCGCCACTCCGCTGGCCATCGCCCATGACGGCGCCTTCGACGCCGCCACCGGTGCCGTGGGTCAGTACAGCTTCATGGACATGTTCTACGGCTTCATTCCCGGCTCTACCGGTGAAACCAGCGTGATCGCCATCCTCATCGGCGCCTTCATCCTCGTCTGGACGGGTGTCGCTTCCTGGAAGATCATGGTGAGTTCCATCGCCGGTGGTCTGCTGGTGGGCTGGCTGGGTCAGCTGGCCGGTGCCACGGTGGTTCCCTGCTACTATCAGATTGTCATGGGCGGCTTCCTCTTCGGTTCCGTCTTCATGGCTACGGACCCTGTCACCGCCGCTCAGACCGAGACCGGCAAATGGATTTACGGCTTCCTGGTAGGTGCCCTCGCCGTAGTGGTACGCCTGTGGAACCCCGGTTACATGGAAGGCATGATGCTCGCCATCCTGCTCATGAACACCATGGCTCCGCTCATCGACCACTGCGTGGTATCTTCCCACACCGGCCGCCGTGCCAAGAAAGCATTAACCGCCTAAAGGATAAGCGCTATGAATACAAACAACAACGTATATACCGTCATCTACACCACTGTAATCGTGGTGATAGTGGCAGCGCTTCTGGCCTTTGTATCCCAGAGCCTCAAGGCTAAACAGGATGCCAACGAAAAGGCGGAAACCATCTCCCAGATGCTCACCTCCGCCCAGTACGGCACCAAGGCCGAACTGGACAAGCTGGGCAACGCCGCCAAACTGGACAAGTATGCAGAGGAAATTGACAAGGCCTTTGTGATTGACCTGGATGGCAAAGTGCTCCGCGAGCTCAACACCAGCCGCGAGGATATCGAGGTCTACAGCCCCAAGCAGCTCAAGCGCCAGAATTACAACATCAAGGGCGGCGCCAACAAGACCGGTGAGCCCGAGCTTCCCGTGTTCGTGTTCAAGAACGGCCGTACGGTGGTTCCCATCTACGGTGCCGGTCTGTGGGGTCCCATCTGGGGTTACATCTCCTTCGAACACGACAGCAACACCATCGCCGGTGCCTACTTCGACCACGAGTCCGAGACCGCCGGCCTGGGTGCCAAGATCAAGGACGACCCTTCCTTCCAGAAAGAATTCGTGGGTGAAGTGGCCAACTTCGGCGAGTCCAACGTCGTTGACATCGTGAAGGGCGGCGCCCCCAAGGATGCCGAAGGCAAGTCCGTCGTGGATAACAAGGTAGACGCCATCACCGGTGCCACCATGACTTCCCAGGGCCTGGATGCCGCCATCGACCCCTGGCTGGAAGCCTACTCCAAGTACTTCCAGGCCAACACCAAGGCTTGCGAAGGTGAGTGCGACAACCACAAAGCAAAGGAGGAATAAGCCATGGATGCAAAACTCAAAGAAACCATTCTGAACCCCATCTTCAAGGGGAACCCGATTACCGTTCTGGTGCTGGGCATCTGCTCTTCCCTGGCGGTAACCGTCACCCTGAAAGGTGCGCTGGTCATGGCCCTCTCCGTGATTGTGGTCTGCGGTATTTCCAGCCTCATCCTTTCCCTTCTGCGTAACACCATTCCCGGCCGCGTACGTATCATCGTGCAGCTGGTGGTGGTAGCCATGATGGTTATCCTGGTGGACCAGGTTCTCAAGAGCTTCGAAGCCACCTATGCCATCGACAAGCAGCTGTCCGTCTACATCGGCCTCATCATTACCAACTGTATCGTGATGGGTCGCATCGAGGCTTTCGCCCTGGGCAACAAGCCCTGGCCCAGCTTCCTGGACGGTGTAGCCAACGGCGCCGGTTACGGTCTCATCCTCATCATCGTTGCCTTCTTCCGCGAGCTCCTGGGCAGCGGAACCCTGTTCGGCTTCGATATCCTGAACCGCTTCGGCTATGTTCCCAACAACCTGGTGATCCTGCCGCCCTTCGCCCTCATCCTCCTGGGATGCATCGTGTGGGTACAGCGCAGCATCCAGAAAGACTTGCAGGAAAAATAATTGTGACGCCTTATGGAATATCTTAGCTTATTCGTCAAGTCCATCTTTGTGGACAACATGATCTTCGCATACTTCCTGGGAATGTGCTCATTCCTGGCTGTATCGAAGAATGTGAAGACAGCTGCAGGCCTGGGTGTCGCGGTTATCTTCGTGTTGCTGGTCACTCTCCCCAT
>JAEEQI010000041.1 GCA_016285215.1 Bacteroidales bacterium
TGCCAAAAGCGCTATGGGTATTGTGGGCCTGGAGACCTCCTTCCCCGTGCTCTACACCCGCCTGGTGCGCACCGGCCGCATTAGCCTGGAGCGCCTGGTAGAGGCAATGAGCGAGGCACCGCGCCGCATCTTTGGCCTGCCTGCCACCCCGCAGGACAGCGTTCTCATTGACTTAAACACTCCCTTTATCATAGACAGTACGCAGTTTGCCTCTATGGGCCACTCCACGCCGTTTGACGGCTGGGAGGTGTACGGCCGTGTGCTGGAAACCCGCCTGGACGGCAGGCCCGTTTACCAATGGAAAAACAGCTCTATACAATAGCGGAGAATCGCCTGGTGGCGGCCGATACTTACCGGCTGGTCCTTTCCGGAAAAGGAAAGGTAGACGGCGAGTTTGTTCACCTGGAGATTCCCGGGTTCTATCTGCGCCGTCCGCTCTCCGTGTGCGACAGCGAGGAAGGCCGCTTTACGCTGCTGTACAAGACCGTGGGTGAAGGCACGCGCGTGCTGGCCACCCTTCCGGAAGGCAGCCAGCTGAGCGTTCTCACCGGGCTGGGCCGGGGGTTCGATGCTTCGGCCTGCTCTCACAGCGCGCTGCTGGTGGGCGGAGGCCTGGGCGCCGCGCCGCTCTACCTGCTGGCCAAAGAGCTCAAGAGGCAGGGCAAGAAAGTGACGGTGGTGCTGGGCTTCAACAAGGCCGATGAGATTGTGCTAGCCAATGAGTTCAAAGCCCTCTGCGACGGCTTTGCCCTGGCCACCCTGGACGGCAGCGTGGGGGTGAAGGGGTTTGTGACCGATGCCATCAAGGAGATGGCCGGTCTTTCATACGACTATTTCTATACCTGCGGCCCTATGATTATGATGAAGGTGGTGTGCCAGGCCCTGGAGGGTCCCGGTGAGGCCTCGCTGGAAGAGCGTATGGGCTGCGGCGCCGGCTTCTGCTACGGCTGCAGCGTCCAGACCGCCAATGGTCCCCGCCGCGTGTGCAAAGACGGCCCGGTATTTAAAAAGGAGGAGATTCTATGGTAAAGGACCTTTCGGTAAATCTCTGCGGCCAGAGCCTCAGGAACCCGGTGGTTCCCGCCAGCGGAACCTTCGGATTCGGCCTTGAGCTGGCCGATTCCTTTGACCTCAACGTCCTGGGCGGCATCTCGCTCAAGGGCAGCACGCGCGAGGCCCGCTACGGCAACCCCGTGCCGCGCATTGCCGAGGCTCCGGGCGGTATGCTCAACGCCGTGGGTCTGCAGAATCCCGGCATTGATGTGCTGGTAAACTCCAAGGTCCAGGCCCTCAGAAAGATTTACAGCGGCTGCATCATTGCCAACATCAGCGGCTTCTCCGTAGAGGAATACCGCGAGTGCTGCGCCAAGGCCGACGCCTGTGAAGGCATAGATATAATAGAAGTAAACATCTCCTGCCCCAATGTGCACAACGGCGGTATGGCTTTCGGGACCAATCCCGACGCCGCTGCAGAGGTGACCAAGGCGGTGCGGGAGGTCTGTTCCCATAAACCGGTATTCATTAAGCTGAGTCCCAATGTGACGGACATTGTGGCCATAGCCCGCGCGTGCGAAGACGCCGGGGCCGACGGTCTCACGCTGGTGAACACCTTCCTGGGTATGCGCATAGACATTGCCCGCCGCAAGCCCATCCTGGCCAACACCACCGGCGGTTATTCCGGCGCTGCCATCTTCCCCATCGCCCTGCGGATGGTGTATCAGGTGGCCCACGCCTGCCAAATCCCCGTGATGGGGTGCGGCGGGGTGGCATCGGCCCGTGATGTCCTGGAAATGATGATGGCCGGCGCAACGGCCGTTCAGGTTGGGGCAGAAAATTTGCGCAATCCCTTTGCCTGTCCGGAGATCATTGAGGCGCTGCCCTTGGAAATGGAACGGCTGGGCATTCAAGACATTAAAGAGATCATAAAAACGGTATAATGCAAAGAGACGTTATCATAGCCTGCGATTTCAGCAGTAAAGAGGCTTGCCTGAACTTCCTGGACCAATTCTCCGGAAGTCGCAAGCCTTTCGTTAAAATTGGGATGGAGCTGTTCTACGCCGAAGGCCCCGAGATTGTGCGCCAGATCAAGGCCCGCGGTCACAAGATTTTCCTGGACCTCAAGCTGCACGACATTCCCAATACGGTGAAAAAGTCTATGGCTGTGCTTTCGGCTTTGGACGTGGATATGGTCAATGTCCACGCCGCCGGAACCGTGGCTATGATGAAGGCCGCCCTGGAGGGTCTCACCAGGGCCGATGGAACCCGCCCGCTCCTGATAGCAGTGACCCAGCTCACTTCCACCTCCGAGGAAGTGATGCAGAAGGAACTGCTCATTGGCGCCGGCATTGGTGAAACCATTGTCAAGTATGCCCGGAACGCCAAGGAGGCCGGTCTGGACGGTGTGGTTTGCTCTCCGCTGGAGGCCGCTATGGTCAAGGAGGGCTGCGGGGCCAATTTTATCACGGTTACCCCGGGCATCCGCTTTGCCGATGCCGCCGCCGATGACCAGGTGCGTATTACCACCCCCGCCAAGGCCCGCGAGATTGGCTCCGACTTTATTGTGGTGGGCCGTCCCATAACCGCAGCCGCCAACCCCGTGGCTGCCTACAACCGCTGCCTACAGGAATTCCTGTCATTCTGAGCGAAGCGAAGAATCTCCTATCAAATGTAATATGGAAAAACAGATTGCACACGAACTGCTTAGCATCGGGGCCGTATTCCTGAGGCCCCAGGATCCTTTTACCTGGGCCAGCGGCATCAAAAGCCCCATTTACTGCGACAACCGGCTTACCCTTTCGGCCCCTTCTACCCGCGACAAGGTGGAAGCTGGCCTGGCTGAATTGGTGAAGAAGTACCACCCCGACTGTGAGATGCTTATGGGCACCTCCACGGCCGGCATTGCCCACGCCGCTATGACCGCCACGCTCCTGAACCTTCCTATGGGTTACGTGCGCGGAGAGGCCAAGACCCACGGCCGTACCAACCGCATCGAGGGCAAGATGGAACCCGGTACCAAGGTGGTGGTCATTGAAGACCTCATCTCCACCGGCGGCAGCGCCATCGAGGTGGTGGAAGCCCTCCGCGAGGCCGGCGCCAACGTACTGGGCATTGTGAGCATCTTCACTTACGGAATGAAGAAGGGTGTGGAGCGCATAGCCGCCGCTAACACCGTGAATCATTCCCTGAGCAATCTGGACGCCCTTGTAGAAGTGGCCGTAGAAGAAGGCCGCATTGCTCCGGAATGGAAAGACCGCATCCTGGCCTTCCGCAACAACCCTTCGGACGAAAGTTGGATCAATAAATAACACACCGATATGAAGCACCTCATTGACCCGATGGATCTCACCAAACAGGAGACCGACGAGATTATTTCCCTGGCTCAGGACATCATTGCCCACCGCGAGCGCTATCAGGGCAGCATGGCTCACAAGAAGCTGGCTACGCTCTTCTACGAACCCAGCACCCGTACCCGTCTTAGCTTTACTTCGGCTATGATGGAACTGGGCGGACAGGTCCTGGGCTTCTCCAATCCCCAGAACGCTTCCGTAAGCAAGGGCGAAACCGTGCAGGACACCGTTCGCGTGGTGGGCTGCTTTGCCGACATCATTGCTATGCGTCACCCCATCGAGGGCGCCCCGCTGGTGGCCACCGAGGTATCCCGCGTGCCCATCATCAATGCCGGCGACGGCTCTCACAGCCATCCCACGCAGACCCTCACCGACCTCCTCACCATCAAGCGCGAGCTGGGTCACATTGACGGTATCACCATTGGTTTCTGCGGCGACCTCCGCTTTGGCCGTACGGTGCACTCCCTCATCAAGGCCCTGTCCCGTTACGAGAACATCAAGGTCATCCTCATTGCCCCTCCCGAGCTCAAGCTGCCGGACTACATCAAGCAGGATGTGTGCGAGCGCACGGGTATCCCCTACCGCGAGGTAGAGACTATGGAAGAGGTAATGCCGGAGCTGGACGTGCTCTATATGACCCGCGTGCAGAAGGAGCGTTTCCTGGACGAGGACGAGTTTGACCGCGTGAAGGACAGCTTTGTGCTGGACTGCGCCCGCCTGGCTACCGCCAAGGAGAAGATGGCCATCCTGCACCCGCTGCCGCGCGTGAACGAGATTCTCACCGAGGTGGACAACGACCCTCGCGCCGCCTACTTCCGCCAGGTAGAGAACGGCAAGTTTGTCCGTGAGGCCCTCATTGTGAAGCTGATGGAGTGGAAGAACGATCCCGAGCACGGTATGCCCGAAGAAGAGCCGCCGGTGGTGGATCCCGAGCTCCAGTGCACCAACCGCAAGTGCATCTGCAACAACGAGCGCGCCCCGCACAAGTTCCGCAGAACGGAAAATGGCGTTCTCAGGTGCTGGTACTGCGACTCTAAGATTAAGTAGTTTCGGAGAGCTCGAGCCAGCGCATCTCTGCCATATCCAGCTCCTCCTTTAACTCCCCATACCGGGCCGATACGGCCTGTAACTCTTCCAAGCCAAGTTCTCCCCCGGAGAGCTTGGCTTCAATTTCTGCCTTTTCGGCCTCCAACTGAGGAAGTTTCTCCTCCAGGGCCTTCAACTCCTGCTGCTCCTTGTAAGACAGCTTTTTGGCCGTTGTTTTCACTTTGGCCTGCACTTGCACAGGCTTCTCAACCCTCCGGGCTTCTTCGTAGTCTTTGATGAACGTGCGGTACTCGGTGTAGTTGCCCACGAAGTCCTTTACCACGCCGTCTCCGCAGAAGACAAAGAGGTGGTCCACCAGGCGGTCCAGGAAGTGGCGGTCGTGGGACACAATCACCAGCGAGCCCTTGTACTCCAGGAGGTATTCTTCCAGAATTTCCAGGGTTACAATATCCAGGTCGTTGGTGGGCTCGTCCAGAATGAGGAAATTGGGCTGCTGGAGCAGGATGGTGAGGAGGTACAGACGCCTTCTCTCACCGCCCGAGAGGCGCTCAACGGGGTTGTTGAGCATATCGTGGGTAAAGAGGAAGCGTCCCAGCAGGTGGGTGTCGTTCACGGTCTGCAGCACCGTCTGGCCGGGCTTGAAGTGCATTCCGCTCTGGTGGTAGTAGCCAATCTTGAGGGATTCTCCCAGGTCTATGACGCCCTCCAGCGTTCCGCTCATCTCCGGCTTCCAGCCGCCGGTGATGAGGTTGAGGAAGGTGGTCTTGCCGGCGGCGTTCCGGCCCACTATTCCCACGCGCTCGTAGCGCTGGAAGTTGTAGGTGAAGTGCCTCAGGTAGCACTTCTGCTCCCACCAGAAGCTCACGTCCTTGCAGTTGATGACCTTGTTGCCCAGGTAGGTGTTGCCCACCTTGGTCTCGCTCAGGTCCACCTTTTTCTGGATGTAGCTGTCATCGGCCCTTTCCTTGATATCCCAGAAGGCCTGCTTGCGGTATTTGGCCTTGCCGGTGCGGGCGCAGGGGCTGGCGTGCATCCATTCCAGCTCCCGCCGGTAGAGGTTGCGCACGCGCTCGGTCTCTGCGTTGTAGTTGTCTATGCGTTCCTGGCGCTTTTCCAGGAAGTTCATATAGTCTCCGCGGTAGATGTAGATTTGCCCGCGGTCCATTTCCATCACGGTGTTGCACACGCGGTCCAGGAAGTAACGGTCGTGCGTTACCATAAACAGCGTGCAGCGGCTGTGCTTGAGGTGGCCCTCCAGGAACTCGATGGCGTCTATGTCCAGGTGGTTGGTGGGCTCGTCCATTATGTAAAAATCGGCCTCGGAGGCCAGCATCTGCGTGAGGGCCACGCGCTTGACCTCTCCGCCGGACAGGTCTTTCATCAGGCGCTCGCCGCTCAGGGCAAACTGGTCCAGCAGCTGGGTGACCCGCAGCTCGTACTGCCACAGGTGGTCCTGGTCCAGCTGCCCGGTCCATTCCCTGGAGCTGTCCATCACTTGCCGGAACACGGTCTTCTCCGGGTCGTAGGCGTAATCCTGCTCCAGGAAGGCTATGCGGATGTCCTTGAGGAAGAGGACCTTTCCTCCGCTGTCGGAGGAGTCTTTTCCTGCCAGGATCCTCAGCAGCGAGGTCTTGCCCGTTCCGTTGGGCGCAATGAGCGCCACCTTGTCCCCTTCGTTGATATTGAACCCAATGTGCTCAAACAGCACCTTGGGTCCGTAGCTCTTGGATATATTCTCTATTTGCAGATAGCTCGCCATAAGACTAGATTACTCCGCTTCCCAGCATCTCCTGGCCGTCATACCACACGGCAAACTGACCGGGGGAAATGCCCCGCTGAGGCTGGTCAAAGAGGATATAGAGGCCGCTCTCCTTCATCAGGAGGGTGGCACTTTGGAGCGGCTGGCGGTAGCGGATGCGAACGCGGTAGCGGCGGATGTCGCCGGGCTTCATAGCCAGGTCTGTCCGGATCCAGTGGATCTCTTCCGGAGCTACCCTGAGGCAGAAACGGCTCAGGCCCTTGTGGTGGTGGCCTTCTCCCACGTAGATGCGGTTGGCCTCGGTGTCCGTGGCAATCACAAACACGGGGTCCGAGTGACCGCCAATACCCAGGCCTTTGCGCTGGCCAATGGTATAGAACTGAGCCCCTTCGTGACGGCCCACTATACGGCCGCAGGGGTTCTCTTTGTAACGGGTTTTCTTGATGTGATGCTTGCCGCTTCGGTACGTTTCGGTCTCAAACTCAATGTGGTAGCGGATGGGCGTGGAGAGTTTCTGAAGCTGCTCGTCCGTGAGGGCTGCCACGGCTTGGGCCTTGTACGGGCTCTCGCCCAACGGCTGGCCGTCGGAGGTTAGCACCTTCTCTTCCGGGGCATACCGGACGGTGCGCTCAATGCTCTGGCCCTCTCTCAAGAGGCCGGTGAGCGTCTCCTGCTGCCACTGGTACAGAGGGTCGGTGGCGTAATAGGGGTCAAAGACCTCCACCACATCGCCCTCCACCGAGGTGAGCTTCTGCTTGAGGAAGGTAGGAAGATCCACCTTTCCCACAAAGCAGATACCCTGGGAGTCTTTCTTTTCGGCCGAAGGAAGGTCCGCCTCCTTGGCAATGCGCCGCACTTCCGGCTTGGTCAGGTGCCCAATGGGGAACAGAGCCGTAGCCAGCTGCTCCTGACTGAGCTGGCAGAGGAAGTATGTCTGGTCTTTGTTGGGGTCCGTGCCTTCGAGGATCCTGTAGACGTCACCAACGGATTCCTTTCTACAGTAGTGACCGGTGGCCACGTAGTGGGCCCCGTACTTGCGGGCTACCTCCCAGAAGGCGTCAAACTTGATTTCGCGGTTGCAGAGGACGTCGGGATTGGGCGTTCGGCCCTTGGCGTACTCGTCAAACATATAGTCCACCACCCGCTGGCGGTACTGGGCGGCCAGGTTCACGTAATAGAAGGGAATGCCAATCTTGCGGGCCACCATCTCGGCCACAAAACGGTCTTCCTCCCACTCGCAGTCTCCGTGCAGGGTCACATCGGCGTTGTCCCAGTTCTGCATAAACATAGCAAACACGTCGTAACCCTCCTGCTTGAGCAGATAAGCTGCCACAGAAGAGTCCACGCCGCCGGATAACCCAACGCAAACCTTGATCTTGGACTTGTCCATTTCCGCCTGCAAAAATACGGAAAAAAAACTAATGTCTACTTAAGGGTTTCCAGGAGGAGTTTTTCCATGAGGGCGTAACCCTCTGCATTAGGATGGACGGTGTCCGTGGTGATGCCGTCGCGGACCTTGCCGTCGGGACCGGCCATCACGGCGCAGTAGTCGATGTAGGTGACGCCGTGGCGCTCGCAGTATGCCTTGACGCGGGCATTGAGGCTGCACACCTTCTCGTAGACGTCCGTTATCTCAGTGCGCCAGCGGAAGTGGTAGGAGGGCAGCACGCTGCACAACACGGGGCGGATACCGTTCTGCCAGGCCAGGTCAATCATAGTGAGGATGTTTGCGTAGGTCACGTCTTCTCTGTAGGGACCGCCCATATTGATGGCAATATCGTTGATACCGGCCAGGATAACCACGGTAGATGCCTGGATATCAATTACGTCCTGACGGAAGCGGATCACCATATGGGAGGTTTCTTCTCCGCCAATGCCGCGGCCAATGAAGCCGGTGGCGGCAAAGAACTCGGGGCGCTGGCCCGGCCAGCCGTCTGTGATGGAGTCTCCAAAAAGGACCACACGGGGACCGGTGGGGGCAGTGAGCTGGGCATTATCGGCCGCGTAACGCTCAATGTGGGCAGGGTTCTGGGCCGCGGCGCCAAAGGCCAGCAGCAGACCCGTGATCAGGATGAAAAGTTTTTTCATTGTTATAGTTAATAAATAGTAGGCGTTTAAGGTACACACAAAGATACTATTTTTGTACATTTGTCCTATGAAATTTCTTACCAACTTTTGCACCAACGCCCACTGGAACATGGCCTTCGACGAGTTTGCGCTGGAGGGCATCCGGACGCCTGAGCCGCTGTTCTTCCTTTGGCAGAACGCTCCGGCGGTCATCATCGGCCTTAACCAAAGTCCGTATGCAGAGGTAAACCTCCCCTATCTGGAGCGGAAGGGCATTCTGCTGGCGCGTCGCGTCACCGGCGGCGGGGCGGTGTATCACGACCTGGGCAACCTCAACTACAGCATCGTGGGCCCGCTGGAGCAGATGGAAAATGCCTTCGAATGGGTCCCCCAGGCCCTTCAGAGGATGGGCGTTCCCGCAGAGCGCTCGGGCCGAAACGATATTATGGTAGAGGGCCGAAAATGCTCCGGCTACGCCAAGCGCCTGAGCAAGGACCGGATGATGATTCACGGAACCCTGATGTGGGACGTGGACCTGGAAGTGCTAACGGAGGCGCTTAAGGTGCCGGGGAGTAAAGTTTCGGCCAAGGGCATCGCCTCGGTGCGCAGCCGGGTGGCCAACCTCAAGGACTATCTTCCGCAGTTCCCTACCCTGGACGCTTTCCGGGAGGCCCTGCAGCAGCAGCTCGCCGCCGGAGACGGGGAATATGTTCTCACAGACGCTCAGAGGGCCCAAGTGGACCGCGAAGCCCGCGAGAAGTTCAGCACCTGGGAATGGAACTTTGGCCACTCCCCCGAGACGGCCCATCGGGGTAAGAAAAAGTTTGCCTGCGGCACCGTGGAGGTGCTTTACAGCCTCAAGGGCGGAGAGCTCTCCGACGTTGCCTTCCAGGGGGATTTCCTGGGCAACCGGCCGGCCGAAGAGCTGGCGACCCGGCTCCTGGGAAAGCGGCTCCAGGAGCTTCCTGGCCTGGATGTTTCGGCCTATTTTGACGGACTCGGCGGGCAAGACTTTGCCACATTGTTTGAAGCGTAGGTTTTTTTTGCTAAATTTGTCCATTATGAGAAAAAACTTAACCACACTATTAACCACCCTGGTGCTGCTGGGCTCTCTTTCGGCCCACGCCCAGGTATATAGCGGCTACCGCCAGTTTGACGGTGAGCACAAAAACGAAGTAAGCGGCTTCCTCTCCGGCGGCGTCAATGTAGTCACCGGATTTTTCCTGGGAGAAGCCGGCACTTATACCCATCACTTCACTCCCCGCTGGAGCATTTCCGCAGGACAGCAGATCCAGTTCTTCAAAAGGGTCTATTCCATAGATGTAATGGGCACCTACCGCATCCCCATTGGCAAAAAGTCCAATGTGTACATTGACGGACGCATCCTGTTCAACCGCTACCAGGCGTGGAGCGTGAACGAGCCCATCATCAACCTTTCGGCCCTCCTGGAAACCAATTACATTGACCTCCGCTGGGGCTGGAGCTACGTGAGCTACGTCAAGACCGACGTCCAGGAAAACTACCGCGCCTGGACCGACGCCCGCTACTCCGAGCCCCTGGTGATGACCTTTGGCTTTGGCATCAACATCCGCCCCCGCAGCAATCCCTGGAACCTGGGCCTGTTCATCCGCAACTACGACCAATTCTATTACGAGAACTGGAATATCAACTGGGGTCTCCGCTTCCACGCAACCCTCAACCCCCAGATGAAGATTTACAGCGAATTCAACGTGCGCCCCGCCGGCAGTCTGAGCCAGCTGGCCACCCGCTACGAAACCTCCCTCAAAGTTGGACTCCGTTATGTTTGGTAATATGAAAAAGACGTTTATCCTTTCCCTTATCATAGCCGCAGCCGCCGTTATCTCCGCCTGCGACAAAATCAGCCCCGCCGGTATCCTTATGGCCGGAACGGCTGTGGAAGACCGCGTAAAGATGTCCTATAAGTTCTACAAGGACAATATGGATAACTACACGGTCCTCATCACGGACAATAAAGACTATTCCTTCATTGTGGGTGCAGACAGCCACCTCACCACGGACCCCGGCCGTCTGGACGAGATGATGGCCATTGGCCTGGAGCACAACGATCTTTTCTACGCCCACCTGGGAGACCTGGCCGACACCAAGGCAGAGTACTACTACACCCTGGACTCCCTCCTCAAGAAGGCCAAGGAGCGTTACGTTCCCAAGTACTACAACAAAATCAACGACTTCGAGTACGTCTCCAAGGACGACCCTTCGGGATTGGTTAAGTTTACGTACGATCAGATTCCCTTCCCCTTCTATCCGGTGGTAGGAAACCACGATATCACCCACAACGGCTGGGCCCTGTGGTCCAACATCTTCCACTCCTCGTTCTATGAGATTGACGTGATTGTGGTGGATCCCAACGATGAAGACTATTTCAAGGTAGACCACCTCATCTTTCTGGATTCGGCCAGCGGCACCCTGGGCAAGACCCAGATAGACCTCATCAACCAGGGCGTCCTGGACGGCAAGTACAGCGACGGGACCTCCATCTACCGCTATACGTTTGTGTTCTCGCACACCAATATCTTCCGGCCCCAGTTCTTCGAGTTTGCCTCCACGTTCACCCGTGAGGAGACCTTCTTCCTGCTGGACCAGTTTGAGAAGTGGAACGTGACCGGCGTATTCCTGGGCCACGTGCACACGTGGGACGAGCGAAACTTCAACGGCGTTCACTACATCACTATGGACTCTATGTGTGAGAAGAACAACCCCGAACCCGGAGACTACCTGGTCCGCGTGAACGTGGGCGACGACAACCTGAGTTGGGATCCCGTCAGACTGAATTATACTCCTAAGAAAAAGAAATAAGCTATGGCACGTCCCGGAAAAGGTATCGGGCTCTTCTCGGGCCTGTTGGTCCTGGCCATCTTGGCCGGTGTATTCTACTTCAAGTTCCTCTGGGTGTTCTCTGACGGAACCAAAACCGGAGAGCTCAATTCCCTCACCTACACGGGGTACTTCTTCAAGACCTACGAGGGCGAGATTATCCTCACCGGCTACGGCAGCAAGAATGCCTCCGGAACCGTGCAGTCCAAGAACTTCAAGTTCTCGGTGGCCAACAAGGAAGTGGCCGAAAAACTCCGCCAGATGACCGGCCTCCGCGTTACGGTACACTACAAGGAGTACAAGGGCAAGCTCCCCTGGCGCGGCTATGAGAGAGCCATCGTGGACAGCGTACAGGAGGAGACTCCGGAGCCTACAACTACCACCCAGACTCCCCCTGAAGAAGCATTTTTCTTATAACTGTATATGAAGCGAACCCTTCTTGCAGCAGGCGCCCTGCTCGCCTGCTTTTTTGCTTATGGGCAGAACCGGGTCATTGACACCCGTCCGGCCCATAGCGGCAAAGACCTTACCCTCAAGGATGTTGTCCTTAACGGTGTAGGTTATGCCCGTACTTCGGCCAACTGGCTGGACAACGAAACGTTTGTGCTTATGGGCCGGGACGGCGCCCGCAAAGGCAGCGTCTCTTCCGAGGCCCTGGAGCCTTACCAGATGCCCCGCGGCCGCAGACCCGCCGCCGAGGGAAACTACCAGATCAAGCTGGAGGGAGATTCCTTCTACGGCATCAAGGACGGCCGCACGCTGGAAATTGGCGTTTCCCCGGACCGCAACATTGTTTACGGCGGCACTATGATGCGCAACGAGTTTGGTTTTTCGCAGGGTTTCCTGTGGTCGCCGGACGGCACCAAGGTGGCCTACTACAAGAAAGACCAGTCCCGTGTTACGGATTTCCCCCTCCTCAACATCAAGACCCGCACCGGAGAGCTGGAGCTCATCAAGTACCCTATGAACGGTATGGACTCCGAGCTGTTGCAAGTGGGCGTGTTTGACTTTGCCACCGAGACCACGGTCTGGATGAACGTAACGGATTTCACCGAAGAGCGGTACATCACCAACCTGGCCTGGAGCCCGGACGGCAAGTACCTCTTTGCCCAGGTGCTGGACCGCAGCCAGCATCATATGAAGCTCAACCAGTACCGCGTGTGCGACGGCAGTTTTGTGCGCACCATCCTCACGGAGGACAACGAGGCCTGGGAAGAGCCCCTGGACCCCGTGTGGTTTATGAAGGGCAGAAATGATGTCTTCGTCTACCGCACCAGCAACCGCGACGGCTACCGCAACCTGTACCTGGTGGATACGCTGGGCACCGTCCGCCGCCTCACGGCTGTAGACGCCGATGTGGAGTATGTAGGCAATGACGGCAGCACCGTCTTTTATACTTCGGCCCAGATTTCTCCCGTGGAGAATCATCTTTATATGGTGGGAGTCAAGTTGCCTGCCAAGAACGCCGTTGCCAAGGCCAAGGTGGGCAAGCCCGTCCAGCTTACCGTGGGCCGTGGCTGGCACTCCGTGCGCCTCAACAAGGACCTCACCTGGTTCCTGGACAGCAACTCCAACCTCAACCTCCCGGCCCGCGTGTCGGTGTGCTCCACAGACGGCAAGACGGTCCGCGAGCTCACCACCCTCGATGATCCCCTCAAGGATTACAATTCCTGCCAGGTGGAGCTGGGAACCGTTCCCAGTGCCGACGGCCAGTTTGAGAACTACTACCGCCTCATCTACCCCAAGGACTTTGATCCTGCCAAGAAATACCCTGTGATCCTCTATGTTTACGGTGGTCCTCACAGCCAGATGGTTCAGGACAGCTGGCTGGCCCAGATCCGTATGTGGGAGATGTATATGGCCCAGGACGGCTACCTGGTGTACATCCAGGACAACCGCGGCACGCAGAACCGCGGCGCCGCCTTTGAGCAGGCCATCAACCGTCAGTGCGGCAAGGCCGAGATGGAAGACCAGATGGTGGGCATTGACTGGCTCCGCAGCCAGCCTTTCGTGGACGCCTCCCGCATTGGCGTGCACGGCTGGAGCTACGGCGGCTTTATGACCATCAGCCTCCTCACCACCTATCCCGACGTGTTCAAGGTGGGCGTGGCCGGCGGTCCCGTCATTGACTGGAAGTGGTACGAGATTATGTACGGAGAGCGTTATATGGACAACCCCCAGACCAACCCCGAGGGCTTTGAATCCACCTCTCTCATCAATAAAGCGGGGAACCTCAAGGGAAAACTCCTCATCTGCCAGGGTGCCATAGACGACACCGTGGTGTGGGAGCACAGCCTCAGCTTTATCCAGCAGTGCATTGACCTGGATATCCCGGTGGACTACTTCCCCTACCCCGTTGCCCAGCACAATGTGGCCGGCCGCAACCGTCTCCATCTTATGGACAAAATTACCCAATACTTTGAAGATAACCTTTAATTAATATCATCCTATGAGAACAACTATTTCCATTCTTCTTGCTGCGGCCATTGCCCTCACGGGAATTACCGCCAATGCTCAAGACAAACAAATTGCCAACCACGTTGCTGTGGGTGTTACTCTGGGTTTAGATGGTATCGGTGTGGAGGCGGCTCTTCCTATGACCCCCTTCGTTCAGTTCCGCGCCGGCTATTCCCTCTTCCCTTATACTTATAAAGGAAATCTGGATTTAGGCAGCGTTGAAATGGGAGGAACAAAACGTGACCTCAGCAATACTCCTATCTCAGCCACTCTTTGGAAGGGAGGTGAAGGAAAGATTCTGGCCGATATCTTCCCCGGCAAGAAGACCGGCTTCCACTTTACCGTGGGCGCCTACATTGGTGCCGGTAAGATTTTCCACGCCAGCGCCGACCTCAGCAAAGCCCTCAACCCGTCCGACTACGCAACCCTGGCTATCACTTACGGTGAGGGAGCCGACAAGATAAGCATCTCCACCGATCCCAAGGGCTTTGTCCATGGCGATGTCAAGACCGGCGTCTTCACGCCTTACCTGGGCATCGGTTTCGGCCGTGCCATCAAACCCGACAGCCGTGTCCGCGTCACCTTTGACATGGGTGTCCTCATCACCGGCGGTATGAAGCTGCAGTCTTACAGCTACCTTCGCAACGAAAAGGGAGACCCCGCCGTCATTACCAGCAAGCAGCTGGTTAACGATGAAGGAAGGCAGATGGACGACGGATGGGTAGACAAGATCTGCGGCTTCCCGATTCTCCCCATGATGAAAATTAATGTCTTTGTACGCATATTCTAAAACACTATGAAAAAGTTTATTGCCTGGGCTCTGGCAGCCCTCATGATCGTTCCGGTTTCCTGCAATAAAGGAAATGAAAACAAAATGGATGAACCCGCCACCAAGGCTCTGGCCCAGGTCATCACCTTCAACACGCCCGCTGTTTTGGGTGCTTACGGTCTTAAATCCATCGAGCTATCCGAAGCCGGACGTTACATTGTACTCCTCCAACCCTCTGTCAAGGCCGTTGCCAGTTCAGACAACCACGTCATCTATGGCACTTATACCTACACCAACGGCACCTTCAACCTCGATGGCTTCGGCCATGTCACCATTAACAGCAACCAGGTTACCATCACCACCGAAACGACCGGCGGGAGCCCCGTAACGGCCACTGCCACCATCAAGCCTACCACCACTTCCGACACGCCCCACGACAACCTGTGCCGCAACTGGAAGATTGGGAAGACCATCATTGGCATCTCCGGCGGCTCCTTTGGCCAGGCCGGTGCCGAAAAGGTATTCAACAGTGGCATTAACATGAACGAGATCATCACCTGGACCGAAGACTATATCAGCCTCAGCGCCCAGGAGAAGGAAGAACTGCTCAAGTACTCTGTCCAGGAAGTCTGCATCACCGGCGCCGGTTCCCTCGCCGTCGCTTTCAGCCAGGCCGATTCTTTCGTAGGATCCTACAGCCTCACCAGCACCAACATTTCCTTCGGCTTCAACGCAGATGACATTCCTTTCGTAAAGAACGGCAAGTTCACCGGCACCGTAACCTTCGAAGGCAACACCTGCAAGGTCACTGCCAAGGCCAGCATGACTCACAACGACCAGGACTACAACGCCTCCCTGGAAATGGTACTGACAGAAGTCAAATAGCTTCTCCCCCGATACAAAAAAATAGGCTGGCCATCACGGTCAGCCTATTTTTTACTCATTCAGGACCCCGTTCATAAAGGCTACCATGCGGTCATTGACAAGCCGGGATTCGGGGAGGTTGGGATTGAGTACATTGTGGACATGGCCAACCGCCCGGTCATCGGACTCAATGTCCACAAAATCCACGGGGCGCCCTAGGGCATCACAGTCTGCCTTAAGGGTCAGGAACTGGCTGCGTATGAAGTCCCGGGTGCAGGTAGAGAGGAAAAGAGGGCCCGTATAGCGGTCCAGGAATGTTCTGGGAGAAACGGATACCAGCCAGTCTTTATCCTGGTATCGCGGGCCGATGAACCACTCCAGGGCGCCCACCGTAAAGCCTTCCGGGTTGGAGAAAGAGGCGTAGTCGTAGGCAGGGCAGTTCAGGAGGGTTCCCCTTGTCACGAAATGATTAGTATGGATAGGAAGGGTCCGGTCTTCGGAGCCTTCGGCCATATACAGAGCCAGATGCCCGCCGGCCGAATCCCCCGTCAGGAACATGCGGTCCCGGTTCAGGCCCAGTTCATCGGCATGGACGGAAAGGTAATCGAGGGCGGCGGCGCAGTCGCTCAGTTCGTCGCTCACATCCAGTTTGCCGTTGTTCAGGCGATATTCCAGGAGCACCACATCAAAGCCGTCTTTCAAGAAGACAGAAGCCAGGGGGCGGCTGTTCCGGCGGTCTCCGCCCACATAGAACCCGCCATGGATGACAATCAGGACGGCATCCTTGCGGATCGCCTGGTCTGCATAGTAGATATCCACCACTTGTCCGGCTGCACCGCCTTCCACATAGGCCACCCCTATACGGTTCTCGCAGGAATCCGCATAACAGGCCGATGTTTTCACCTTGGTGCTGGCAGAGACAATCACCTTCAGTGCGGTCTTGTTGACCTTCATGCCGCAGCCCGCCAGAAGGGCAAGGACCGCCACGAAGGATAAGATACGCTTGGATTTCATATCAATAGTTTATTTTCTGCTAATATACGAAAAAAGAAATTATGCGTATCTTTGTATATAACCATGTGAACACACTTATGAAACGTCTATTCCTCACCCTTCTGGCCGCAACGGCTCTGATGG
>JAEEQI010000209.1 GCA_016285215.1 Bacteroidales bacterium
CTTGAGAACATCAGCGGCGCCAAACTCGGAGGCAGAGACCTTGAGGTTGCTGTAGGCGAACTGAGTATAGCTGAGGCCGAAGCCGAAGGGCCACTGCACGTCCATCACAGCATCATAGTTATAGGAGCCTTCCATAGTTTCGCGGTGCTCGGACACCTTGTAGTCGTAGGTATGGAGGGCGTTGATGTGCTTGGAATAGGTGAAGGGCAGCTTGCCGGAGAAGTTCTCGTCTCCGGACAGGAGAGCGGCCAGGGCATCTCCACCGTAGTTGGAAGGCAGCATCACATCTACCACAGCCTTGGCCAGCGGCTCAATGTCTCCAATGAGGCGGGGACGGCCTTCGTTAAGGATGAGGACGATGGGTTTGCCGGTGGCGGCCAGGGCCTTCACCAGCTGCTTCTGGTTGGCCGAGAGATTGAGGTCGTCCATATTGCCGGGGGTCTCGCAGTAGGAGTTCTCACCCACGCAGGCCACAATGACATCGGCCTTATAGGCGGCCATAACGGCCTTCTGGATGCCGGAAGCGTCTTCCTTCTCCCACAGCATGGGGGTCTCGTCATACACCACACCGGGCTCGTAGCTCACCTTGCCCGGGAAGCGCTTCTCCAGGGCTTCCTTGATGGTGTTGTACTGAGGGGCAAACTCATCGGCTGCACCCTGCCAGCGGTAGCTCCAGCCACCGTTGAGGGCGCGCAGGCTGTTGGCGTTGGGGCCGGTAACCAGGATGCGCTCCGTACCCTTGAGGGGCAGGATGCCGTCTACGTTCTTGAGGAGAACCTCAGACTCCACGGCGGCGTCATAGGACTCGCGGGCAAAGGCGGGCGTAGCAAACTCGGTATATTCGCGGTCCCAGGTGGGGTTCTCAAACAGACCCAGACGGATCTTCAGACGCAGGACGCGGCGTACGGCATCGTCCAGGCGCTTCTGGGAAATCTCACCGGAATTGACCAGGTCAATGATCACGTTGCAGCACTCGGGATCGTAGGGATCCATAATCATATCGATACCGGCGTTGATGCCCATCTTCACGGCCTCGTGCTTGTTGGCGGCCACGTGGTCGCGGGTATACAGGTTGTCAATATCGGCCCAGTCGGTTACAAACAGACCGTCCCAGCCCAGCTCTTCCTTGACCCAGCCGCTCAGCAGGATGGCGTTGGCGTGGGTAGGGATGCCGTTGATGGAGGCCGAATTGACCATGGCGGTCAGTGCACCGGCGCGGAAGCACTCCAGGAAAGGAGCAAAGAATTTCTCGCGGAGGTCATTGGGGGCAATGATGGCCGGGGTGCGGTCCTTACCGGAAGCCGGCACGCCATAACCCATAAAGTGCTTGATGGAAACGGCTACATTTTCAAGGCCGATATGGTTGGGGTCGTCACCCTGCAGGGCCTTGGTCTCCTCGCGGGCCATTTCGGCCTGCAGGAAGGGATCTTCACCGAAGCTTTCCCAGATACGGGGCCAACGGGGATCGCGGCCCAGGTCCATCACCGGGGAGAACACCCACGGCACCTGGGCGGCGCGGGTCTCATAGGCCATGGCCTTACCCATCATACGGGCATAGACGCGGTTAAAAGTGGCAGCCAGGTTGACCTCCTGCGGGTAGAAGGAACCGTCGGTGAGATAAGTAGCACCGTGAATCATATCCAGGCCATAGATGCAGGGAATGCCAATGGCTTCCATGGACTTATCCTGAATCTGCTTGACCATAGCGGCGGTATGCTCGCGGCTGTGACCGGCATCGTGCATCACATTGAGGATGGAGCCCACCTTATACTCACCAATAATCTTGTCCAGCTTGGCCGGATCAATGGCTTCGTGGGTATCATCTTCCAGAACGGAGATGTTGAGCTGAACCAGCTGGCCAGCCTTCTCCTGGAGGGTCATACCTTTCAGAACCTGTTCCACCTGGGCCTCAACGGCCTTGTCGGAAGGAATCACTACTTCGCCTTTTTTACAATTACAGGATATAACAGAAGCTGAAAGCATAACAAAAACGGGGATTAAATGCTTATTCATATAATAGGGTTTATTCATTACAGGCCGATTCTGCTGTTGAATCCGTCATAGGATATACAAAGGCTGTTCATATTGTCCGGGTCAAACGGCATAGGATTCTCCGGATCAATGACGCCCACGCTGAAGGTGCGGGACTTAAGCATTCCGGGGAAAGAGCCCTCCCTGTTATCCAGGGTAAAGATACGGGCACCGTCATCCCAGCGGGCACGGATGGCGCTGTACTCGCCCTTCTCATAGCCGTAGCTGGTGCCGTCATCCTCATAGAACGTAAACTCTGCATTCTTTCCGGCATACACCAGGAAGGTAACGTGATCGGGCAGGTCTTCGTCGGTCCATTCCAGGGCAGGGCCGATGGGGATGATGCTGCCGGCGCGTACATACAGCGGCATACGCTCGTAAGGAGCTTCCACCGTCAGGCGCTGACCGCCTTCGATATACTTGCCTGTATAGAAGTCGTACCAGCCGCCTTCCGGGAAATAGACGCTGCGCTCGCGGGCTCCGTACTCGTACACCGGGCAGGCCATCAGGGCCGGTCCCAGCATCCACTGGTCGGAAAGGTCGCGGACCTCAGGGTCGTTGGGATAATCCATAGGAAGGCCCCTCATCAGGGTAGCGTCGTCAAAATGAACGGATCCGGCCAAGGAATACAGGTAAGGCATCAGGCGGTAACGCAGCTGCATATACCAGAGGATGCTCTCGTAGGCCGGGGAGCCTTCCGGAGCAATGTTCCAAAGCTCGCGGCGCGGCCACTGGCCGTGCGTACGGAACAGCGGAACAAAGGTACCAAACTGGTGCCAGCGGGTTTGCAGTTCCTGCCACTCGTCGGCATTGGCGGGGTCGTAGAACTTGCTCATCACGGAGAAGCCGCCAATGTCCATCCCCCAGAACGGGATGCCGCTCATAGAGTAATTGAGGCCGGCGGCCATCTGCATCCGCATATCGGTCCAGGAGGTGCCAATGTCTCCGCTCCAGGAAGCCGTGCTGAAACGCTGCAGGCCGGAGAAACCATTGCGGGTCAGGAGGAATACACGCTT
>JAEEQI010000042.1 GCA_016285215.1 Bacteroidales bacterium
GGATGTACAGGCCCGAGGAGTTGGTGCCCAGGTTCCAGACGGCCTCGCGGGATACCCCGTGGAGGGATTCGGGAAGGCGGCGGTAGCGGGGGCCATCGGCCTGTGAAAATGCTTTACCGTACACCGGGAAGGCCGATGCGTCTACATAAATTACTTCCTGGCTCTTAGCCATCAGGCAGGCGGTCAGGAGGAATAACGATAGCAATAACTTTTTCATATAGCAAAATTACAAAAAAATACTTAAATTTGTTAAGCCTCGCCAAAGGTGAGGTGTAACCACAGATAAAAACACAATATGACCGTAAATATTCAAATACATTACCGCGTATCCCTTGGGGAGAGCATCCATCTCCGACTGGGTAAGCGACGTATACCTATGGAGCCCACCCTGGGCGGCTTTTGGCAGATTATGCTGAACGGCCACGACATCCACAACGGAGAGGTCTTTAGCTTTGAGTTGGTGCGGGATGGAAAAGTTGTCAAGCGTGAATGGCGCCACCACGTGTTTATAGCGCCGGTTTCTCAAAAGAATATCATAGTCCGCTCATACTGGAGGGCGCGGCCGGATAATTCGGCCTTTTATGCTTCGGCCTTCAGTGATGTCATTTTCCGCCGTCCGGACGGATCCTCTTTCCGCCATCCCCGCAAGGAGGGCCCCAGCCTGGGTAATGTGTGTTTCCGCATTTCGGCCCCGGAGGTCAGAAGCAACGAGTCGGTGGGTATTGTGGGGTCCGGAAAAGTCCTGGGAGAATGGCAGAAGGTGCACCTGATGAGTGACGGCCAGTTCCCCTGGTGGTTCATCACTATGGACATTGATGAACCTATGGAATACAAGTTTGTCATTGCAGACACCAAGACCAAGCAGATCCGCCTGTGGGAAGAGGGTCCCAACCACTTCTTTGCAGAGGTTCCGCCCAAAGATACGCAGCTCATAGTGGCAGATGTCCAGCCCAAGTTTGCCACCCGTCCCTGGAGAGGCGCCGGCGTTGCCGTTCCGGTGTTCTCCCTCCGCACGGAAGACAGCTTTGGCGTGGGAGAGTTCCACGATATCAAGAAACTGGTAGACTGGGCCCAGCAGACCGGCCAGAACGTGATTCAGCTGCTGCCGGTAAATGACACCACCATGACCCACGCCTGGCAGGACTGCTATCCCTACAATACCGTCAGTTCCTTTGCCCTGCATCCGCAGTACATCCATCTGCCGGAAGCCGGAGTGCGCGTAGACACAGCCTACAAGGCCAAACAGCAGGAACTGGAAGCCCTTCCGCAGGAAGATTACGAGCTGGTGAACAACACCAAATTGGAACTGCTGAGAAAACTGTACAAGGGCGCCAAGGGCAAGCAGGTGAAGGCCAGCCCCGCCTTTGGAGCCTTTGTGGAGGCCAATAAGGAATGGCTGCTCCCTTACGCTGTTTTCTCGGTGCTCAGAGATCAGTTTGGAACGCCGGACTACTCCACCTGGGGAGAATGGGCCGCCTACAGCCAGCAGAAGGCCGAAGAAGCAGCCCGAAAGAATATGGAAGAAGTGGGCTTCTACTGCTTTATCCAATACCTGCTGGACGCCCAGCTCAAGGACGCCGTGAACTACGCCCACCAACACGGGGTGGCCCTCAAGGGAGACCTTCCCATTGGCGTGAGCCGCCATAGCGTAGATACGTGGCAGCATCCGGAACTCTTCCACCTGGACAGCCAGGCCGGTGCACCCCCGGATGCCTTTACCGAGGATGGCCAGAACTGGGGCTTCCCCACGTACAACTGGGAAGAAATGGCCAAGGACGGCTACGCCTGGTGGAAAGCCCGCCTGGGTAAGATGGGAGAGTATTTTGACGCCTTCCGCATAGACCACATCCTGGGCTTCTTCCGCATCTGGGAAATCCCGTCCCAGTACAAGAGCGGCCTTATGGGCCACTTCAGCCCGGCCCTTCCGTACTCCCTGCAGGAGCTGAAAAAGCTGGGCTTCAACCCCAAGGCCGGCAAGGACACCAACGTCCTCTTTGTGGAAGACCCCCGCAAGAAAGGCTTCTGGCACCCCCGTATTTCCGGAGAAAAGACGCAGCTCTTTGAAGCCCTGCCGGAAGAAAAGAAGAATGCATACAAAGAACTCTACACGGATTTCTTCTGGTTCCGCCACAACGATTTCTGGAAAGCCGGCGCTATGAAAAAACTACCGGCCCTGCTCCGTTCTACGGGTATGCTCTGCTGCGGAGAAGACCTGGGAATGATACCCGGCTGCGTGCCCTCCGTGATGGAAGACCTCAATATCCTGAGCCTGGAAATCCAGCGTATGCCCAAGGATCCGGCGCATCCGTTTGCCCAACCCGAGAATTATCCCTACTGGTGCGTCTGTGCCACGGGAACGCACGATACCTCGCCCCTCCGTGCCTGGTGGGAAGAAGACCGCGCAACGACCCAGCGGTATTACAACGAGGTATTGGGCTGCGAGGGAGACGCCCCGTACTTCTGCGAGCCGTGGGTGGCAGACCTCATCATTGCCCAGCATATGAATTCCCCGGCTATGCTGGCCATCCTGCCCCTGCAGGATTATCTGGCCACGGACGGAGAAATCCGTTACCAGGGCAATCCGGCCGATGAAAGGATCAACATTCCCGCCATCCCCCGTCACTACTGGCGTTACCGTATGCACTGCACGCTGGAAAGCCTCCTGGAAAACGATCATTTTAACCGGCATATCCGCACCCTGGTGGAAGCGGCAGGCCGCAATAGATAAGTATGGAAAACGACTGGAAATCCCGCCTGGGCGTGGTTTACTCCACCAACCCCGACTTCCAATACCAGACGGAAGCCACGCAGGAGGCTGATACGCTTCCGCCGGAGAAACAGCGCCTTATAGTAGGAATAGACCGCCGCAACCGGGGTGGCAAGCAAGTCACCCTGGTAAGCGGTTTTGTAGGAAAGGCCGATGACCTCAAAGAGCTGGGCCGCGCCCTCAAAACCAAATTGGGGGTGGGCGGTAGCGCCAAAGAGGGAGAAATCACCATCCAGGGAGATTTCCGGGACAAGGTGGTATCCATTTTGCAGGCAATGGGCTACAATGCCAAAAGAGGCAATTAAATTGTGTTAGATTCGTTATTCAAATCCGGGAAACTCCTGCTGGAGACCACTGCGCCCGAGGCCGTAGCCCCGGAGGTACAGCCGTCTCCCTGGCTTCTGAACCTGATGCTGGTGGCGTTTGTGGTGCTGGCCATTGCCACCCTCAAGCGCTTCCTGCAGGTGCTCCCGTATATGGCAGACAGCTATCTCCGCGTTCGCGGCAGTGCCGCCTTGGAGGGCAGCATCCGCGTAAGCCAAGACCGTAACCTGGTGGCCTTGGTGCTCACCATCCCGGCCGTGATGCTGGTGTACCGTTACAAGCTGTATTCCCCGGAGTTGTTCCAGGAACTAGATCCCAACTTCCAAGTGGCGGGTGTTTTCCTGGCTTTGCTGGCGTTTTGCCTGTTGAGGCATTTCCTGTATTTATGGCTCAGGCCGCGCCGCCGTTTTGATATTTTCCGACAGGCACATCGCGTGGGATATACGTACTTTATTATCTTGATGCTGTTGCTGCTTGTCACGGTGGGTATTTTGGCCCTCATAGGCCTGGATGACAGCATTGTGAGGCTGGTTTTGTACGGAGAAACGGCTTTTGTATACCTTCTCTTTTTGTTCCGCTGCGCACAAATTTTATCATTATCTTGCAATCATTTGCGAACTTTTTTGTACCTTTGCGCGCTCGAAATTTTACCTGCAGCCCTGTTGGTGGTTTCGGCGTTAGTATTGTAGAGAAGAAAGGTTTACAAAATGAGCATCAAGAAAATCTTGGTTTCCCAGAACGCCCCCCGCGTTCTTACTCAATATGAGTCTGTTACGGAGAAATTCGGCGCAACCTTCGATTTCCGCCCCTTTTTCAAAATTGAACCTCTGACCTCCCGGGAATTCCGTGCCCAGCGAATCAACGTGCTGGATTATACGGCTATCATCTTTTCTTCCCGCCACGTCATTGACGCCTTCTTCTCTCTGGCCGAAGAACTCAGAGCCAAGATTCCCGAGACTATGAAGTACTTCTGCACCACCGAAGCAGTGGCTATGTACCTGCAGAAGCATATCGTATACCGCAAGCGCAAGATCTTCTACGGCACCGGCACCCCCGAGAGCGTGGTGGCCCTGATTGGCCCCAAGCACAAGGGAGAGAAGTTCCTGGTAGCCCAGAGCGACACTTCCAGCAGTGACACCCTCACCTCCCTGCTGCAGGCCCACGGCCTGGAGTACAACACGGGTGTGTTTGTGAAATCCGTGAGCCAGGATCTCCACGATCTCAAGCTCCAGGATTACGATATGATTGTCTTCTACAACCCGGCCGATGTCAATTCCCTCCAGGAAAACTTCCCGGATTTCAAGCAGGGAGACATCAAGATGGTCTCTTACGGCAAATCCATTGTCAAAGCTATGGAAGAAGCCGGTCTTCGCATTGACGTCAAGGCCCCGTCTCCCGAGGCCCCGTCTGTAGCCAGCGCCATTGAGCAGTACCTGGGTACCCTCTAGTATGGATGAAAGCCTTCCCAAAATTGAACGCCTCTGCGGCAAGACTGCCGTGGTGGGGTTGTTCGAGCACGGGAAATCGCTTAGCGCCGGCTGTATCCGCTGCAAATATACTGTTAGGGCCGAAGAAGGGCCTTCCCGGATAGTGGTGTCCGTTCCCAAACGCCACTTCAAGCGCGCCGTCAAGCGCAACCTCCTCAAGCGTCGTCTCCGTGAAGCCTACCGCCACCAGAAAGACCTCCTGGGGCCTTCCGTAGACATCCTGTTCATCTACACCTCCACCGAGGTGCTCCCTTACGAGACCATTTTTGCCGATATGGCCAACCTCCTTACCGCCGTTCGCCATGCTATCGGTTCTTAAACAGATTCTGATTTTCCCTTTTGTACTGCTGATCAAGTTTTATCAGTTGTGCATCAGTCCGCTTACGCCGCCCAGCTGCCGGTTCACGCCCACGTGCTCGCAGTATGGGCTGGAAGCTTTTAAGAAGCACGGTCCCATCAAGGGCCTGTATCTGACCACCCGCCGTATTCTCCGCTGCCATCCGTGGGGCGGAAGCGGTTACGACCCCGTTCCGGAAGAATTCCATTTCTTTAAGAAGAAAAATGCCTAAGAAAGAGAATATCCAGCAGATGTTTGATGAGATTGCCCCTTCGTACGACAAGCTCAACCACATTATGTCCCTGGACGTGGACAAACTCTGGCGCCAGCACGCCCTCAAGGAGATTGTGGACGGCACTCCGCAGCAGATTCTGGACGTGGCCTGCGGCACTGGAGACAGCACCATCGTAACGGCCAAGGCCGCCGCTCCCGGCAGCCACGTAATAGGGGCCGATATCTCCGAAGGTATGATGGCCCTGGTGATGGACAAGGCCCGCAAGGCCGGCGTGGAAGACCGCGTCTCGCTCCAGGTGGCCGATGGCGAAAACCTGCCCTTTGAGGAGGCTACTTTTCACCGCGTAACCTGCGCCTTCGGCATCCGCAATTTCGAGCACAAGGAGCTGGGCCTCAAAGAGTTCCACCGTGTGCTAAAGCCCGGCGGCAAAACCGTGATCCTGGAACTTTCCCTCCCTTCCAACCCGGTGATCCGCTGGTTCTACGACCTCTATTTTATGCACATCCTGCCCTGGATTGGAGGCCGCATTTCCGGGGACAAAGCGGCCTACAAGTACCTTCCGGCCTCGGTTCACGCCTTCCCGGCCCCGGACATCTTTCTGTCTATGATGCAGGATGCCGGTTTCCAAAAAGTCTATCAGCGTCCCTTCTCCTTCGGCCTTTGCCGTATGTATGTAGGAGAAAAGTAGTCGCCCTCTCCGAAGTATTACCCTCTGAAACCCTCCGGGGCTTCGCCCCTTCGTCCCTCCCACAGCTTTTTGAACATTTTCTCCGGAAGCAAGCTTCCTCCGAAAATATCCAAAAATCTGCGGGCCCCTCCCCCTTATCGCCGGGGGTGGCGAAGGTTTCCGAGGGCAATACTTCTCCGAGGGCTAAACATATAAATCTTTTTCTTATCTTTGTAGTTCTAGTAGTTGATTTGAATTGCAAAGAATGGATAACAAGACCTTTAAGAAGTGGAATTGGGTGGTTGCGCTGGCTGTGCTGGCCATTTCTTGCATTACCTATCTGTCCACCATAGAGCCCACGGCGTCGTTCTGGGACTGCGGTGAGTTCATTGCATCATCCTATAAACTGGAAGTGGGTCACCCCCCGGGAAACCCGGTGTTCCAGCTGTTTGCCCGTTTCTTCTCCATTCCGGTAGACGCTTCCCACGCCGCCGTGGCCATCAACGCCATGAACGCCATCCTGAGCGCCCTTACCATTTTCTTCCTCTATTTCACCATCGTGTTCTTTGCCAAGCGGGTGGTGCTGCGGAGGGCGGGAGATTCTCTCGCTTCGCTCGGAATGACAAAAGCTCAGGCCATCGCTATCTTCGGCTCCGGTGCTGTGGGTGCCCTGGCTTACTGCTTCTCAGATACGTTCTGGTTCAGTGCCGTTGAGGGAGAGGTGTATGCTATGTCTTCCCTGTTCACCGCCCTGGTGTTCTGGGCTATGTGCGAATGGTACGAGAAAGCCGACGAGCCCCACGCCAACCGCTGGATTGTGCTCATTGCTTTCCTGATGGGCCTCTCCATTGGTGTGCACCTTCTGAACCTCCTGACCATTCCGGCCTTCGTGTTTATGTACTACTACCGGAAGAACGAGGATAAGAAGTTCTCCTTCAAGAAGATGGCGGGGATCTTTGCCATCGGCCTTGTGATTGAGTTTGTGCTGGTGTACATCTTTATCCCGTACTTCCCCAAGACGGCTGCCTGGTTTGACCGCATCTTTGTGAACGGCTTTGGCCTTCCTTATAACTCCGGTGCCCTGTTCTTCCTGGTGGGCGTGCTGGTCCTCTGCTTCTGGGGGCTGTTCGTTACCCTCAAGAAGGAGAAGGTGTTCCTCAATACGGTTCTCCTTTGCGTGACCACGCTGGCCATCGGTTTCTCGCTGTTCTCCATCGTGATCATCCGCTCCAGCGTGAAGACACCCACCAACGAGTACCAGCCCGATAACCCTTACACCCTGGTGCGTTACCTCAGCCGTGAGCAGTATGGCTCCACGCCGCTGCTGTACGGCCAGTACTTCGGTGCTCCTTACGACATCAAGAGCGGCAGCTACTGGGCCCCGCTGAACGGCAAGTACATCAAGGCCACCGCTCCGGCAGACGCCGTGTACACCCCCGAGGGCAAGATGCTCTTCCCCCGTATGTGGTCCAACGCCGACCAGCGTTACATAGACTTCTATCAGCTCTATACCCAGGGCAAGGGCACCCGCATCCGTGGCGCCCAGCACCGCAAGCCCACTATGGGTGCCAACCTGGCGTATTTCTTTGACTATCAGCTCAACTGGATGTACTGGCGCTACTTTATGTGGAACTTTGTGGGCCGCCAGAACGACATCCACAGCCCCGTTCCCGGCAACGTGTTCAACGGCAACTGGGAAAGCGGCATCACCTTCCTGGACAAGATCCGTCTGGGAGACCAGTCCAACGCCCCCGCTCCGCTGCGCGACAACAAGGGCAAGAACCATTACTTCTTCCTGCCGCTGCTGCTGGGTCTGCTGGGCCTGGTGTTCCAGTTTGACCGCGACAAGCGCGGCAGCTGGCTGGTGTTCCTGATGTTCTTTATGACGGGTATAGCCATTGTGCTGTACCTGAACCAGCCGCCTTACCAGGTGCGCGAGCGTGACTACGCCTATGCGGGTTCGTTCTATATGTTTGCCATCTGGATAGGCCTGGGAGTGGCCGCCCTGTACCAGTGGATTACGGAGAACGCCAAGAAGGCCGATCCCAAGGCGGTGGCCGCGGCTGCTTCGGCCCTTTGCCTCTGCGTACCCGCCCTTATGGCCGCCCAAAACTGGGACGACCACGACCGTTCGCATCGCTATACCGCCCCTGAGATGGCCTACAACTACCTCAATTCGGTAGGGGAGAACGGTATGCTGGTAACCCACGGAGACAACGATACCTTCCCGCTGTGGTACGCCCAGGAAATCGAGAGCGTGCGCACCGATGTCCGTGTGGTAAACACCTCCCTGCTGGGCACCGACTGGTACATTGACCAGATGAAGTGGGCCTGCAACGAGAGCAAGCCTCTCCCGCTCACCGTCCCGGCCAGTCAGTACCTGTACGGTACCAACGAGTTTGTATACATTGCCTATGACGACGGTTCCCCTATGCTCATCAAGGACGTGATGGACGTGTTCAAGGATCCCAAGATGAAGGTGGCCCTGGAAGACGGCACCAAGCTGGATTTCATCTGCGCCCGCAACATTGTGATTCCGGTGAACAAGGAGAACTGCCTTAAGTACGGCATTGTTCCGGAGAAGTTCGCAGACGAGATTCCGGACCAGATCCTGCTCACTATGTCCAAGGACAAGAGCTATATCTCCAAGCCGGAGCTCTTTATGCTGGATTTGCTGTCCAATTACAATTGGGACCGTCCCCTCAGCCTGCTCAGCCAGGGTGGAGACATCAACATTGGCATTAAAGACTACCTCCTTTACGACGGCTACGCCTACCGCTTCACGCCCATCAAGAACAAGCCCGGCACCACCGATGCCGGCAAGGTGGACGCCCTGGAGCTGTACAACCGCATCAAGAATACTTACAAGTGGGATGCCCTGAGCCGTACGGACTGGTTTGTAGATTACCAGAATATGTACACCTTCCTGGGTGTGCTGAGCCAGCGCCAGCTGTTCCTCACGGTGGCCAATGCCCTCATTGACGCCGGCGAGCAGGAGAAGGCCCTGGAGATTCAGGATATGTGCCAGACCGTGTTCCCGGAGGAGAACTTCCCGCTGGAAACCATTTCCGTGGGCTTCACCGGCAACGACTATATGGTGGCCCAGATGATTGAGAACTACTACCATCTGGGAGCGATGGACAAGGCCCGCGACCTGGCCCTGCGCTTTGCCCAGCAGCTGCTGGATACTTCGGCCTTCTATCTGGGCTGGGGTGGTCTGGGGGCCGATGAATTTGAAGCCGCCAGCCGCATCCTCCTGTACGTGGCCGATGTGTGCAAGGAGTATGGAGACAAGGAGCTGAGTGAGGCTATGATGGAAGAACTGGAGCAGATTCTGCACGCCGCCAACGGCACGCCCTACGACATAGAAGATGCAGAAGATTCCCTGAACGTTCAACAACCTTAAAACGTATATAAAATGAAGAGAAAACTTTTACTGGTGGCGTCTCTGGTACTTTGCCTGAGCGCATTTGCCCAACCCGGCCCCGGTGGCCGTCCGGCACGTCCCTCTTCCGACAAGGATGCTCCCAAGGAGGAGCCCAAAAAGGAAGCTCCTGTGAACCTGAATTTCAAGCAGGGTCTGTTCTCCGTAGCCCAGAACGAAAAAGACTGGTACCTCGAGATTCCGGATGCCATCCTTGGCCGCCGCTTCCTGGCCATCACCCGTTACGTGAGCAACACCCCCGGTGCCTCTGAGTACGGCGGCGAGGAAGTGAACGAGGCTATGCTCTACTGGGAGAAAGCCGTCAACGGCAATCTTCTGTTAAGGGCCGATGTCCTGAGCATCTACGCCGACAAGGACCAGATCATTGACAAAGCCGTAAAGGTTAGCTCCGAGAACCCCATCGTGGCCTCTTTCAAGCCCGAGAAGAACGGCACCGCCGGCACCACCCGCATCAAGGCCAACAGCCTGTTCGAGGGTGATAACCAGGTGGTTTCCTTCAGCAGCGCCAGCAAGCGCCAGTACAACCTGGGCGGTATCAAGGGAGATGCCAGCTTTATCCAGAGCATGCGCACCTATCCCATCAATACCGAGGTCACGGTTACCAAGACTTACAGCTACAACCAGCCCCAGGGCGGCCCTGGTGCCGGTGCCGGCCCTGCCCGTTCCAGCTCCCTGCCCGCCGGCCGCGAAACCGGTGCTGTGACCGTGGTTCTGAACACCTCTATGATTCTCCTCCCGGAGACCCCTATGCAGCAGCGTTACTTTGACCCTCGCGTGGGTTACTTTGCCAACGGTTACAGCCTGTTCTCCGATGAGCAGCAGGGCGTAGAGCGCATCCGCTTCATCACCCGCTGGCGTCTGGAAGCCCGTCCCGAGGACGTGGAGAAGCAGAAGAGGGGAGAGCTGGTGGAGCCCGTCAAGCCCATCGTCTACTACATTGACCCTGCTACCCCCAAGCAGTGGCGTCCCTATCTGATTGCCGGTGTCAACGACTGGCAGAAGGCCTTTGAGCAGGCCGGTTGGAAGAACGCCATCCGGGCCGAAGAATGGCCGGAGAACGCCGAAGAACTGGGTATGAGCCTGGAGGACGCCCGTTTCTCCGTGATCCGTTACCTGGCTTCCCCCACGGCCAACGCTTACGGCCCCAACGTGCACGACCCTCGCAGCGGTGAAATCATCGAGAGCCACATTGGCTGGTATCACAACGTGATGACCCTGGTACACGACTGGTACCAGATCCAGGCCGGTGCCATTGACCCCCGCGCCCGTGCCTTCAAATATTCCGATGAACTGATGGGAGACCTCATCCGTTTTGTCTCCTCCCACGAGGTAGGCCATACCCTGGGTCTCCGCCACAACAAAGGTTCATCCAGCTTCACTCCCGTTGAGAAGCTCCGTGACAAGGCTTGGGTAGAGGAGCACGGCCACACCGTGTCCATTATGGACTACGCCCGCTTCAACTACGTAGCCCAGCCCGAGGACAACATCACCAAGGACGGTATCTATCCCCGTATCAACACCTACGACAAGTGGGCCATCGAGTACGGTTACAAGCCCACCGAGTTCAAGACCCCCAAGGAGGACCACCTCTACTGGAACAAGGTCATCATCGAGCGCCTGAAGGCCGATCCTACCCTCTGGTTCGGTGGTGAAGGTTACGACCAGGATCCCCGCGCCCAGAGCGAAGACCTGGGTGACGATGCCGTGGCCGCCAGCGAGTACGGTATCAAGAACCTCCAGCGCATCATTGGTGAGCTGCCCGAGTGGAACAAGGAAGAAGGCAATATGTACACCAACCTGGACCGTATGTACAGCGCCCTCACGTCCCAGTACAACCGTTACGTGGGCCACGTGGCTATGTCCATCGGCGGCCGCTTTGTGACCAACCTGAGTATTGAGCAGCCCGGTGCCACCTACGCTCCCGTTCCCAAGGCCCAGCAGAAGCGCGCCCTGAACTTCATCAACCAGCGCGTCTTCACCCGTCCTTCCTGGATTGTAGAGCAGCCCTACATCTTCAACCTCACCGACAAGCCGGATTCTTATCTGTATCCGTTCATCAACAACGTGATCAGCTCCAGCTCCCTGCTGAGCCTGGACCGTATGGACCGTATGGATCAGTTTGCCAAGGCCGATGCCTCCAACTACAAGCCGGAAGACTATATCGCCGACCTCCACGATATGATCTTCACCGAACTGGAGAAGGGTGGTAAGGTAGACAGCTATCGCCGCTATCTGCAGAACCGCTTTGTGACCACCGCCCTTGAGGTAGTGGGCAACGCACGCGCCAAGACTTCCCCCAGCGCCGCCCTGGTGATGGGTGAACTCCTGAACATCCAGAAGAAGGCTGCCAAGGTAAAGGGCACCGATGCAACGGCCGCTCACTGGCAGGCCATTGCCCAGCAGATTGAAAAGGCTCTGAAATAAAATGAAAAAATTTCTTGTGATTTTTGTCCTGCTGACAGCCGGAATGGCCTTTCCCCAGGAAGTGAAAGCCCAGTTTGCCGGTCCCATTGTCCGCAAGGGTGCTAATCTGGTAGACCAAAAGGGCCAGATCCTCTCCGAAGAATCCATCATCGGCCTGGTAGGGGAAGATATTTATAAGGAAACCGTGGTGGGTGCCCGCCGCCAGATGAAAAGCGGTACGGGCCTTATCATCGGTGGTTCCGTTGTCATGGGCGCCAGTGCAGTGTTTGCTGTGTGTGGCGCTATGGTTGGCAGCAACAAGGATTTTTTTTCCAGCGATTCAACAAAGGCCAAAGCCGCACAAGGGGATGCACTCACAGCTGGAGCTTTGTATCTGTGCGCTGCGGCGCTTTCCTCCGTGGGCACCCTGGCCCTCGGCGGCGGCATTGCTTTGCGCGCCATCGGCAAGGGCCGTATCGGCTGGGTAGCCGAGCAGTGCAACGTCCGCCACAGCGCCACGCTGGAGTGGAGTGCTTCTCCCGCCGGTGCCGGCATCGTGATGCGTTTCTAGACCCGATAGCTTATCCTGCAGATTAGCAGGCAGTTTATAAATCGAGGGGTGCACTTCCAAGTGCACCCCTCAAATCGTAAGTCGCTGTTAGCTAGCGACATATGTGCCGATGGCTTATTCCTGGATGGCTGCGATGCCGGGGAGGATCTTGCCCTCGATGGCTTCCAGCATGGCGCCGCCGCCGGTGGAAACGTAGCTCACCTTGTCGGCGTAGCCCATCTGGGTCACGGCTGCTACGGAGTCACCGCCGCCTACCAGGGTGTAGGCACCGTTCTTGGTGGCTTCGGCCAGGTCCTCAGCAATCTGGAGGGTACCCTTGGCAAAGTTGGGCAGCTCAAATACACCCACGGGACCGTTCCAAAGGATGGTCTTGGAAGCGAGGATGATCTTCTTCCAGTTCTCCAGCGTGGCGGGAGCGGCATCCATACCCTCCCAGTCGTCGGCGATGTTGTTGGTGTCGAAGATCTTGCGGGGGGTGTCGTTGTCAAAGGCCTGACCGGCAACGGTCTGGACAGACAGGGACACGTTCACACCCTTCTCCTTGGCAGTGGCCAGGATCTCGAGAGCGTCGGGAATGAGGTCGTCCTCGTGGAGGGAGTTACCAATCTTGCCGCCCTGGGCCTTGATGAAGGTGTAACCCATACCGCCGCCGATGATGAGGTTGTCTACCTTGCCCACCAGGTTCTTGAGAACGGCGAGCTTGGAGCTGACCTTGGAACCGCCGATGATAGCGGTGAGGGGACGCTGGGCATTCTTGAGCACGTTGTCGATGGCCTTGATTTCGCCTTCCATCAGGTAGCCGAACATCTTGTCATTGGGGAAGTACTCGGCAATGAGGGCGGTGGAGGCGTGGGCGCGGTGAGCCGTACCGAAAGCATCGTTGATGTAGCAGTCTGCGTAGGAAGCGAGGGTCTTCACGAATTCCTTCTGGGAAGCCTTCACAACAGCCTTGGCAGCTTTCTTCTCTTCGTCGGTGGCGTCTTCGGCCAGTCCGCGGGGCTTGCCTTCTTCCTCAGCGTAGAAGCGGAGGTTTTCGAGCAGGAGAACCTCACCGGGCTTCAGGGCATCGGCCTGGGGCTTTGCCTTCTGGCAGTCTTCTGCAAACTGGACGGGAACGCCCAGGCATTCGCTTACGCGACCCACGATGTGCTTGAGGGAGAACTTGGGATCTACCTTCTTGGGGCGGCCCAGGTGGGACATAATGATGAGGGAACCACCTTCGGCCAGGACCTTCTTAAGGGTGGGCATGGCGCGAACGATGCGGGTGTCGTCGGTGATTTCGAAGTTCTCGTTGAGCGGAACGTTGAAGTCTACGCGAACGATGGCCTTCTTGCCTTTGAAATCGTACTTGTCAATAAACTGTTGCATAGATATAATGATTGTAATTTGTTTCCAGTCTGCAAATTTAGCTATCTTTGCAGAAAATATCAAACGATATGCCCATCGAATTCCCTGCCGCTTATTGGAAAGACTATGAACTCCTGGACTCCGGTAACGGAGAGAAACTGGAGCGCTTTGGCAAGTACGTGCTGCGCCGTCCGGAGCCCAAGGCCCTGTGGACGCCCTCTATGCCGGAGGCCGATTGGAAGCGCCTTCTGCACGTCACCTTCCAGCCCGGAGCCGGTTTTGGCAAGGCCGGGAAGGAGGACAGCGGCACCTGGAACAAGGCCAAAAAGATGGAGGACCAGTGGAGCATCGTTTACAACGGCGCCCCCGATGCGGAGACCCACGCCGCCAGCGACCTCCACCTGAACCTGCGCCTGGGCCTCACCAGCTTCAAGCACGTGGGCGTGTTCCCGGAGCAGGCCCCCAACTGGGAATTCATATATAAGGAAACGGGCCGATTGAGCCGCATCCACAAGGCCAACGGACTGCCGGCACCCAAGGTGCTCAACCTGTTTGCCTATACGGGCGCAGCCTCCCTGGCCGCCAAGTGCGCCGGGGCCGATGTTACCCACTTGGACTCTGTCCGTCAGGTAGTTACCTGGGCCCGCGAGAATATGGAGCGCAGCGGCCTGGACGGCGTCCGCTGGGTGGTGGAAGACGCCCTCAAATTCGCCAAGCGCGAAGCCAAGCGCGGCAACAAGTACGACGGCATCATCCTGGACCCTCCGGCCTACGGCCACGGCCCGGACGGAGAAAAGTGGAAGCTGGACGAGCTCCTCTTCGGCCTGCTTCAGAATGTAGCGGCCATCCTTTCCGAAAGAGATGCCTTTATGGTGCTCAACCTTTACTCCAACGGCTACAGCGCCGCTTTGGGAGAAACCGTGGTCAGAGAGGCCTTCAAGGGCCAATTCAAGGAAATGAGCTCCGGAGAACTGGCCTTCAACGATTCCTTTGGGAAGGTCCTTCCCCTCAGCATTTACGTAAGACTGAAACGATAACGATGAAAAAAAGGTAATTATCCTTTAAGTTTATTTCAGCGGACGGGCATAGTGGGTCTCGGGCTTGGCCTTGGGACCTTCTTCCTTATGCACGGCGCGGGCCGGGAGTTTCTTGGTGTAGGCGTATACCAGGAAGCCGATGCCCAGCAGGACAAAGGGGATGCTCAGGATCTGACCCATGTTCAGAAGCATACCGGCCTCAAAGTCCACCTGGTCGTTCTTGATGAATTCAATGAGGAAGCGGGAGCCGAAGCATACGATGAGGAAGATGCCCACGAAGGTGCCGCGGTACACTTTGTCCAGTTTTTTCCAGTAGAGCCACATCAGGAAGCAGCCCAGCAGGAGGTAGGTTCCGGCTTCGTAGAGCTGGGTGGGATGGCAGGGCTCCGTTTCTCCGTTGCGCTCGAAGATGAAACCCCAGGGCAGGGAGGTGGGAGCTCCGTAAATCTCAGAATTGAACAGGTTTCCCAAGCGGATGAAGCAAGCGGCAAAGGACACCGGAATCACCAGGTGGTCCAGAACCCACGTAAAGTCAAAATCGTTCTTGGGGCCGTACTTTTTGGCGTACCACCAGATACCCAGCAGCAGCGCGATGGTGCCGCCGTGGCTGGCCAGTCCTCCTTTCCAGGGCATGAAGATTTCCCAGAAACCGGCCCAGCTGCCAAAGTAATAGTCCGGCTGGTAGAAGATGCAGTGACCCAGGCGGGCGCCCACGATGGTGCACAGCAGAAGCATATACAGCATAGGGTCCAGGAGGTCCGTGGAGATCTTTTCCCTAACGAAGAAACTCTTCATAATATACCAGCCCAGGATGAAGCCGCCTACAAAAAGCAGCGAATACCATCTGAGCTCGAAGGACCCCAGGTGCAGGATTACGGGGTCGATATTCCAGTGTACAGCCAATAAATCCATATTGAGTACAAAGATAAAAAGATATTAAAAATATGACAAATTAAAAAAATTTAAAATTTGGCGCGATTTTTGTAGCAAAAGAACTCCTTATTTTGTTAGTTTTATGTGTGTTAGAAAATTCGTAGTCTTGCTCGCGCTGCTTTTACCCAGTGTGGCGTGGGCACAGTTTCAGGGGGACGAGCGTCCCCAGGGAGACACCACCCTGGTTCTTTCCCTGGACGACGCTATCAAGATCGCCCTTTCCGAGAATGCATCTGTCAAAGTGGCCGATATGGAGGTTCAGCGCGTAAAGTACGCACAGAAAGGCTCTTACGGAGCCCTCTTCCCCCAGATCAGCGCCTCCGGTATGTACAGTTATGCCATCAAGAAGCAGAAGGTATACTTCGGCTCGGATGATGATTCCGGCAGCGGCTCCGGCAGCGGTGGCGGTATGGCCGGAATGATAACCGGTCTTCTGGAGCCCATTATGTATTATATCGAACAGCTGTACCGGGCAA
>JAEEQI010000210.1 GCA_016285215.1 Bacteroidales bacterium
GGGGAATACGTCCTCGAACTGGCCGGTCTTCAGAAGTTCGGCCTTCAGGTAATGGGCGCCGTCCGTGGAGAGCTTGTTTACCTCCTTGAGGCCCTGAGGACCCATCAGAGAGAGGTAAATGGTGACCCAGAGGGCCATCAGGCTCTCGTTGGAGCAGATGTTGGAAGTGGCCTTCTCACGCTTGATGTGCTGCTCGCGGGCCTGGAGCGTAAGGACAAAGACGCGGCGGCCTTCCTTGTCCGTGGTCTGGCCCACGATACGGCCGGGCATCTTGCGCATATGGTCTTTCTTCACGGTCATAAAGCCCACGTAAGGGCCGCCGTAGCAAAGCGGGAGGCCCAGGGACTGACCGTCACCCACGGCAATGTCTGCATCCCACTCGGCGGGCGTCTTGACAACGGCCAGGGCCGAAGGATCGCAGTATTCTACCAGCACGGCCTTCTGGGCGTGGATTGCATCGGCAAAGCCGCTGTGATCCTCCACAATGCCGAAGCGGTTCACCGAAGGAACGATGACACCGGCCACGTCGTCTTTGGCCAATTCGGCCTTGAGGGCCTCCAGGGAGGTCTGGCCATTGGCGGCAGGGACCAGGCTGATCTCAACGCCGTGGAATTTGGCATAGGTCTTCACCACATCCACCACGTTGGGAAGGAGGGTGGAAGAAAGCAGCACGCGGGTCTTCTTACGGGTGCAGGCGATGGCCATCTTCATAGCCTCGGCGGCGGCGGTGGGGCCGTCGTACATAGACGCGTTGCAAACATCCAGGCCTGTGAGCTCGCAGAGCATACTCTGGTACTCGAAGATGTAACGGAGCGTACCCTGGGAAATCTCACACTGATAAGGGGTGTAAGCCGTCAGGAACTCCGAACGGGAGCACAGGTAAGGGATCACGGACGGGGTGTAATGGTCGTATGCACCCTGGCCCACGAACACCTTGAGCCGCGTATTCATAGCCTCCAGGGAGGCAAAATAGTCTCTGATCTCCTGCTCGGACAGGGCGTCCGGAAGGGCATAGGCGCCCTTGTGCAGGAACTGGGCGGGAACGTCGCTGTAGAGGTCCTCCAGCTTCTTCACGCCAATGCGGTCCAGCATTGCCTGGACATCGGCCTGCGTCTGCGGCAGGTACGGGAGGGAAGCCATCTTTTACTCCTTGATTAAGGCTTTGTAACCGGCGGCATCCAGGAGGTTGTCCAGCTCGGAAGGATCGGACATCTCAACTTTGATGATCCAGGCGCCGTAGGCGTCTTCGTTCACCTTCTCGGGGGTATCTTCCAGTTCGGAGTTCACTTCCACCACGGTACCGGAAACAGGGCTGATGAGTTCGGAAGAGGCCTTTACGCTCTCCAGGGCGCCGAATTCCTCACCGGCTTCCACCTCGTCGTCCACCTCGGGCATATCTACATAGGTGATGTCACCCATTTCCTTCTGGGCAAAGTCAGAAACGCCAACCAGGGCAATGTTACCTTCTACTTTAACCCACTCGTGAGACTCGCTATACTTGAGTCCGTCAAGAATCTTAGACATAGTGCTTTGTGTTTATTTTTTGTAATTTGTTTGATAGAATCTCTTTTTGATGACCTTGCCGGGGAACACCTTCTTGCGGATGCGGATGTTGAGCGGGGTGTCCAGGGCGGCGTAGGCCTTGTCCACCAGGGCAAAGCAGATACTCTTGTCCAGGGACAGGGAGTGGTAACCGGTGGTGACCACGCCTACTACGGTTTCGTCTTCCAGCTCTACCGGATAACCGGCACGCGGAATGGCCTTGTCTTCAATCTCAATGCCCACCAGCTTGCGGCCCAGGTTGCCGGCCTTCTGGTCCAGCAGGGCTTCCTTGCCAATGAACTCTTTCTCAAACTTGCAGAACATACCCAGACCGGCCATCACAGGGCTGATATCCTGGCTGAGTTCGTCTCCGTACAGGGGCAGACCGGCCTCGAAGCGGAGGGTGTCGCGGCAACCCAGACCGCAGGGCTGGACACCGGCCTTGAGGAAGCAGTCCCATATTTCCACCGTGTTGGCGGGAGTGGTATAGATTTCAAATCCGTCCTCTCCGGTGTAGCCGGTACGGCTCAGGATGAGACGCTGTCCTTTGTACATAACGTCGCAGAACTCGTAGAAGCCCAGCTTGGAGGCCTCGTTGTAACCCAGCACCTTGATGAGGGTTTCTTCGGCCTTGGGGCCCTGCAGGGCAATCTGTCCCCAGGCGGGAGAGGCGTTCTCCACCTTGCACTTGAAATCTTTGGCGTGCTCCTGGATCCAGGCGAAGTCCTTGTCAATGTTGGCAGCGTTCACCACCAGGAGGAAATGCTCGGGCTCGAACTCGCGGTATACCAGAAGATCGTCCACGGTGCCTCCGTTGGGGTAGCACATCATACCGTAGAGCACCTTGCCGGGCTCATAACCCCGGATGTCGTTGGTGAAGATGCGATTGATGAAGGCTTCGGCCTCCGGTCCTTCTACAAAGATTTCTCCCATATGGGACACATCGAACATACCCACATTCTGCCGCACGGCGTTGTGCTCTACGGCTATTCCGTCGTACTGGATGGGCATCATAAACCCGGCAAAAGGGCTCATCTTGGCACCCAGGGCCACGTGGGCATCGTACAGGCAAGTGCGCTGCAGCTGTTCCTCAGGGATGATAACGTCTGACATATTGTGTTAGTTTAAATAGTGTGTTAAATACTTATATAAATCAATATTTGTCTCTTTGTTGATGCGGAGGTCTTCCGGTGTGGCGCCCTTGGAAGGAGCCAGTTCCCCGCAAATATCCACCGCCGCCACATCCATCCGGCTAAAAATGCGCTCCAGCATCTCTTTTATCTGCTCCAGGGAATAGGTTCCCTGGGACCAGTCCGTACGGGCATAGGCCTTATCCATCACATCCTTGTCCAGCGACACATACACCCGCTCTCCCCTTCTTTCTGCCAGCCAGACTTCCGGGATATGGGCCTTTCCATCCGGAGGGCCGATGGAAAGCACGTCCCTCAGCATCGGATTCTGCTCCTGCATCTCCTTGAC
>JAEEQI010000211.1 GCA_016285215.1 Bacteroidales bacterium
GTTCTCGGCCACTGACGACCACCTGAAAGTGAAGGTGGAGACGGAAATGGGCACTCTGGTGTACGATGTTTATGCCGCCGGTTATGTGGATGTGGATGCCCGCTTCCGGCCCGGAAAGGATTACACCCTTCCCCGGGTGGGCCTCCGGATGCTGCTGAATCCCGCTTATGAGTATCTGTCCTGGTATGGCCGCGGCCCTATGGAAAATTACCGGGACCGCAAGGACTGCGCCTTCCTGGGCATTTACGAGAACACCGTGGATGGAATGACGGAACCCTACGTGCGCACCCAGAGTATGGGCGAACGTACGGATACCCGCTGGCTTACGTTTAGGACGCAGGAGGGGCAGACCGTTACGTTTACGGCCAACGGGACTTTCGATTTCAGCGCGCTGCATTATACCGATGAAGATTTGTATCTGGTCAAATATGCCAACGACCTGGACAAGATTCGCCGGAGCGAGGTAGTCCTGAATCTGGACTGCTTCCAGACGGGTTTGGGCAACGGCAGCTGCGGCCCCGGCCCGCTGCCCGTCTACACCCTGGTTCCCGGTCAGGAGTACACATACAGATTTAGAATATCCAAATAGAATATGAAAAGATTACTAGTCCTATCCACCCTCGCACTCCTGTTTGTCGGATGTGCCAAGATAACTCCGCAGGAGGATTCCCGTGATTTTGTCCACATTACCGATGTGGTTCCGGATGTGATTATGGAAATTCGGTACTATGGTACTTATAACTTTGTGGGTACGCGCATTGACGGCTATCTGGCCCCCACGGCCATGCTCACCAAGGAGGCGGCCGACAGCCTCAAGGCCGTGAGCGACGACGTGAAGGCTCAGGGCTTCCGGCTCAAGATTTACGATGCCTACCGTCCGCAGTGCGCCGTGGACCATTTTGTCCGTTGGGCGGCCGACATTTCCGACGTGGCCATGAAGCCGTATTTTTATCCGGACGTGGACAAGAGCCTTTTGTTTGAGCGGGAGTACATTATGGAAAAATCCGGCCATACGCGCGGCTCTACGGTGGATCTGACCCTGTTTGACATGAACACGGAAAAGGAACTGGACATGGGTGGAACCTTTGACTGGTTTGGCGAGGAAAGCCATCCGGACTTCTGTGGAAACCCCGATACCGGTGAATATGATGCCACCGTGCAGCATCCCCGCAAGATTACCGAGCAGCAGTTTGCCAACCGGATGATTCTGCGCCGGGCCATGCTCCGCCATGGTTTCAAACCCCTGTCTTCCGAGTGGTGGCATTTCACCCTCAAGGATGAGCCCTACCCTGAAACCTACTTTACCTTCCCTCTCAAGTAATGCGGATAAGGTCTGTTATACTGGCGGTGGGATTTCTCCTGCTCTGCAGCCTGGCTGCCAGAGGAGGTGAGCCTTATTTCTGCACTTTCGGAAACCGGACCCTCTATTACGAGCGCTACAAGGCCGGAAGCGAAAAACTGATCCAGACCACCACTTTGGATATTGGCGCCGTTCTGAAGGATGGGCCGGCGAAGATTGTGTATTACGATATGACGCTCCGGAAAGCCAGTGGAAAGCCTTTGTTTGGCGGAACCGCCGCCCTTTCGGCCTATATTGATGAAAATGGAGTGGTGGGAATGGATTTTGGTGCCACCGTGAAGGCCATTATCCAGAACGTGTTTCCCAAAGCCAGAATCTCCTATTCCGGAGATGCGGCCCTTATGCCCGCCGATATGGAGGTGGGAGATATCCTTCCCGACAGCCATTGCGCGGTAAAAGTGAGTGCTTTTACTTACTATATTGACGTGACAGAGCGCGTGGTGCTGAGGAAAGAACAACTGACCACGCCGGCCGGGACCTTTGACTGTGTAGTAGTGCGGGAGCACAAGGTGGAGGAGGGGCCTATGCACCACGGAGACTTATGGTCCGACACGTGGTATGCGCCCGGAATTGGCTATGTCCGTCACGACACTTTTGACAAAAGAATGCGTTTGGAATCGATAGAAATCCTTGTTGAAGACAGACGTTACCCAGCCCAATAGCTTATGAGTAAAAGATTTAGCATCCTATGTGCGTTGGCCCTGCTGGCAGCAGTGGCCTGCGCACCCAAGAGCCATTTGCCCCAGGCCGCCAACAAGGCCGATGCCGTTGTAGCCGCCTTACACGACCCTCATTGCCAATATGTGGTGGTGGTCTCTCACCGCGGAGACTGGCGCAATTATCCCGAGAATTCCATCCCGGCCATTGAGTCCGTGATTAAGATGGGAGTGGATATGATGGAACTGGACCTCAAGATGACCAAGGACAGCGTGCTGGTTTTGATGCACGACGGAACCTTGGACCGTACCACCACGGGACACGGCCGGGTGGGGGATTATACCTACGAAGAGCTGCAGGCCTTTAACCTCAAGCGGGGCCACGGCATTGACATCCCCGGCCTCAAGATTCCCACGCTGCGTGAGGCACTGGAAGTATGCAAAGACCGCATCACGGTGAATGTGGACCAGGGGTATGAGTACTACGATCAGGTGCTGGCCATTACCGAGGAGCTGGGCGTAACGGACCAGATTCTCATCAAGGGCGGCAGACTCTGGGAAACGGTACAGGAAAAGCTGGCCGCACATCCGCACAATATGATGTATATGCCGGTCATCAGCAACATCCAGGACGGCGGCGGGCATCTGTTTGAGAGCTATATCTGCCAGGAAGAACCCCAGCTGGCCTACGAGCTTTGCTTCAATGAGCTCAACGACAATGTACGGGATATTGCCCGGCAGGTACTGGAATCCGGTTCCAAGGTATGGGTCAATACCATCTGGGGCTCCCTCTGCGGAGAACACGACGACGACAAAGCCTTTGAAAGCGAGAATCCCGATACCATCTACGGACCCATTATGGACCTGGGTACCTCCATCATCCAGACCGACCGTCCGGAATTCCTGATCCGTTATTTGGAAAGCAAAGGCCGAAGATAAATAAGTTATGCGTAAAACTCCTTTTGGGCTGCTTTTGACCCTGCTTCTGGTTGCCTGCCAGCCTTC
>JAEEQI010000043.1 GCA_016285215.1 Bacteroidales bacterium
ATTCCGTAGATATAGGTGAGACCTATAACTCCGTGTTTGTTGTTCGGTAAATCAACACCGGCGATTCTTGCCATATTCTATCTGTACTTTTATTAGTTACACTTATTAACCCTGGCGCATCTTGAACTTGGGGTTCTTCTTGCAGATAACGTACAGGCGGCCTTTACGCCGGACAATCTTGCAGTCTTCACTGCGTTTCTTGATGGAGGTCTTGACTTTCATCGTTATCTAGTTTTTATTTGTATCTGAAAGAAATTCTTCCTTTGGTTAAATCGTAAGGCGAGATCTCAACTTTGACCCGGTCACCGAGAAGGATATGGATAAAGTTCATCCTCATCTTACCAGAAATGTTGCAGAGGAGGATGTGACCGTTCTCCAGCTCAACGCGGAACATAGCGTTGGGGAGGGTCTCAATCACAGTACCGTCCTGCTCGATAGCTACTTGTTTGGACATAGTTAAAAAGTCACTTTAAAATTTAATGGAACCATCTTTCTCAATGTAATCGAAGGTCGATAGTTGTTCGGCCCGGCCTTTACGGACAACAACCGTAAGCTCGTAGTGAGCGGCGTTTTTGTGATCGGCGGTGTGAACTGCCCAACCATTTCTTGCAAGATACACACCTCTGCCGCCTGCACAAATCATAGGCTCAATACAAATGGTCATTCCGTCAACGAGGCGAGCGCCGTGACCCTTTCTCCCGTAGTTGGGAACGCCGGGGTCCTCGTGCATCTCTTTGCCAACGCCGTGTCCTTCCAATTCGCGGACAACGGAGAAACCGAATGACTCTGCGTACGACTGCACCGCGTATCCGATATCGCCCGTGCGATTGCCTGCCACAGCAGCCTCAATGCCCTTGTACAGGGATGCCTTGGTGACATCCAGGAGCTTCCGGGTCTCGGCATCCACCTCCCCGACCGGGAAGGTGTAAGCCGAATCACCGTTGTAGCCTTTGTACAGGGTTCCGCAGTCTACGGAAACGATGTCGCCCTCTTCGAGGGGACGGTCGGACGGAAAACCGTGCACAACCACGTCGTTTACGCTCATACAGAGAGCTGCGGGAAAGCCATCGAAACCTTTGAAGGAAGGAACGGCACCGTGATCACGGATGAAGGTCTCGGCCACCTCGTTCAACTTCGCAGTTGTCACACCGGGGGCGACCAGTTTACCGACCTCTGCCAGCGTCTTGGACACCAGCTCTCCGTTGATGCGGAGGAGTTCAATCTCTTCTTCGGTCTTGGGCCTTACCATATCGATTATCGATAGTACATTCAAAAATTACATGCCGGAACGTCCGGTAAGACGGCCGGTCTTCATAAGTCCGTCGTAATGACGCATAAGCAGGTAGCTCTCAATCTGCTGGAGGGTGTCCAGGATTACGCCCACAAGGATCAGCAGCGAGGTGCCGCCGAAGAAGCTGGCGAACTGGTTGTTCACACCCAGCACATTGGCGAGTGCCGGCATACATGCGATCATAGCCAGGAAGATGGAACCCGGGAGGGTTACTCTGGTCATAATGCTGTCCAGGTATTCGGCCGTCTTCTTACCGGGCTTGACACCGGGGATGAAGCCGCCGTTCTTCTTCATATCTTCGGCCATCATAGTGGGGTTCACGGTGACGGCGGTGTAGAAGTAAGTGAAGATGATAACCAGGAGGCCGAAGACGATGTTGTAAGGTACGCTGGTGTAGCTGGAGAAAGCAGCGGCGATACCGCGGGTGCTCTCATAGTTACCGAGCAGCATAGGGAACATCATCAGAGCCTGGGCGAAGATGATAGGCATCACGCCTGCAGCATTGATCTTGAGGGGAATATACTGACGGACACCGCCATACTGCTTGTTGCCAATCACGCGCTTGGCATACTGCACCGGAACTTTGCGGACAGCCTGCACCAGAGCGATGGCAGCAAGGATAACCAGTACCCAGACAATCATTTCCACAAAGAACATGATCATACCACCGTTAGGGGTAGCGGAGTCGAACTTCTGCACGGCCTCGGCTACGAGGGCGTAAGGCAGACGGGCGACGATACCGATCATAATGATGAGGGAAATACCATTGCCGATACCACGGTCCGTGATTCTTTCACCCAGCCACATGACAAAGATGGAACCTGCCATGAGGATGACGGTGGAGATGAGGCGGAACATGAAGGGGCTGGTGTGCATGGAGATGGACTCAGCAGGGATGAAGCTCACCACGTAGGCAGGGCCCTGGATGGCCAGCACCAGGATGGTGAGGTAACGGGTAATCTGGTTCATCTTGCGGCGGCCGCTCTCGCCTTCCATCTGCATCTTGCGGAAAGAAGGAACGAACATACCGAGCAGCTGCACGATGATGGATGCCGAAATGTAAGGCATTACACCCAGAGCGAAGATCGAAGCGTTACCGAAGGCACCGCCGGAGAACATATTGAGCAGTCCTACGAGGCCTTCCTGGGTGCCAGCAATACCGCTCTTCAGGATCTCAGGGTTGATACCCGGAAGAAGGATAAAGCTGCCCAGACGGTAAACCAGCACAAGCAGGATCGTGTAACCGATCCGCTTGCGCAGTTCTTCGATGTTGTAGATGTTACGAAGGGTCTGGATAAACTTCTTCATATCGATAATTATTCGATAACGATTGCTTTACCACCGGCAGCCTCAATCTTGCTCGTTGCAGAAGCGGAGAAGGCGTTGGCCTTCACCTGCAGGGCGGCAGTGATTTCACCGTTGCCCAGAACCTTGACCAGTTCGCCCTTGGAAGCGATACCGGCGCCAATCAGGGTGTCCACATCGAACTCCTTGGTGCCGAGCTTCTCGCTCAGGGCCTGGAGGGTAGCGACGTTAACAGCCTTGTAAGCAACACGAGTGGGGTTCTTGAAGCCGAACTTGGGCAGACGGCGCTGAATGGGCATCTGACCACCTTCGAAACCAACCTTGTGCTCGTAACCGGCACGGGCCTGGGCACCCTTGGTACCACGGGTAGCAGTGCCACCCTTACCGGAACCCTGACCGCGACCTACGCGCTTGCTGTTATGGGTTGCGCCCTTTGCGGGCTTCAGATTTTCAAGTTTCATCTCTAATCCTCCTTAGTCAATTACTTCATAAGTTACCAGATGCTGAACTTTCTCCAGCATACCGCGGGTGATAGGAGTATCCTCCACTTCCACGGTCTGGTGCATCCGGCGGATACCGAGAGTCTTGAGGTTAGCGATCTGACGCTTGGTCTCTCCATTCTTGGAGCGAACCTGGGTAATCTTAAGCTTTGCCATAGTCTCTCTCGAATTAACCGTTAAAAACTTTGCTCATAGGGATACCACGGAGACCGGCTACGGTGTAGGCGTCGCGCATCTCGGTGAGGGCCTGAATGGTGGCCTTTACGAGGTTGTGAGGGTTGGAAGAACCCTTACTCTTGGCGAGAACGTTCTGTACACCGGCGCTCTCGAACACGGCACGCATAGCACCACCGGCCTTTACACCGGTACCGGGAGCTGCGGGTTTCATGAACACCTCAGCGCCACCGAAGCGGGCTACCTGCTCGTGAGGGATGGTGGTATTGATCACGGGAACCTTTACGAGGTTCTTCTTGGCGTCCTCCACGCCCTTGGCGATGGCGGCGGTAACTTCGTTGGCCTTACCAAGACCATAACCTACGACACCGTTCTCGTCTCCCACCACAACAATGGCGGCGAAGCGGAAGTGACGACCACCCTTGGTGACCTTGGTAACGCGGTTGATGGCTACCAGTCTGTCCTTGAGTTCAAGGTCAGAGGTCTTTACTCTTTTTACGTTTGAATTTGCCATAGTAGTCTTGGAGTTTAGAAGGTGAGGCCGCCTTCACGGGCAGCATCGGCCAAAGATTTAACTCTACCGTGGAAGAGGTAACCTCCGCGGTCGAAAGCGACAGCGTTGATACCGGCGGCGAGGGCGCGCTCGGCGATGGCCTTACCCACGATTGCAGCAGCTTCGATACCGCTCTTGCCCTTGGTCTGGGCGGCGAGGGCCTTGTCGTTGGAGGCGGCGGCCACGAGGGTCTTGCCTTCGAGGTCGTTCACGACCTGGACGTAGATCTGCTTGTTGGAGCGGAACACGACCATGCGGGGACGCTCGGCGGTGCCGTTGACATGCTTGCGGATACGATAGTGAATCCGTCTTCTTCTTTCAATTCTATTCAATGCCATAACTCTTTCCTCCTAATTATTTGGCCGAAGCAGTTTTACCAGCCTTGCGACGGAGCTGCTCGCCCACAAACTTGATACCCTTGCCCTTATACGGCTCAGGACGACGGAAGCTGCGGATCTTAGCGGCCACCTGGCCAATCAGCTGCTTATCAGCGGACTTGAGAATGAGGATAGGGTTCTCACCCTTGCGCACCTGGGGGGTCTCAGCAGTGACCTCAGCGGGGAGCATGATCTGGATGTCGTGGGAATAACCTACGGACATGGTGAGGAGCTGGCCCTGAGCTACCACACGGTAACCCACGCCCACGAACTCCTGCTTGATGGTGAAGCCTTCAGAAACACCCACCACCATGTTGTGGACCAGGGCGCGATACAGGCCGTGCATCGAGCGGAAACGGGGGAGGTCGCTCGGACGGGTGAACTTGATTTCATTTCCCTCGATGGTCACGGTGATGTCCGGATCCACCTTCTGGCACATTTCGCCATGAGGGCCTTTCACCTTCACGATGTTGCCGTCCAGGAGCTCTGCCTTGGTACCGGCCGGAAGGACTACAGGTAATTTACCGATTCTTGACATAATGTTGGGTTCGATTAGTAAACATAGCAAATAACCTCACCGCCAACGTTGAGCTCTTTGGCTTCCTTGTCGGTGATAACGCCCTTGGAAGTGGACAGCACAGCGATACCCAGGCCATTGAGGACGCGGGGCATATTGGCAACGTCTGCATACTTACGAAGACCGGGGGTGCTCACGCGCACAATGCTCTTGATGGCGGCAGCCTTGGTCTCGGGGTGATACTTCAGAGCGATCTTGATGGTGTTGTAAGGAGTACCCTCAACCACTTTGTAGCTGAGAATGTAACCTTTTTCGCACAGAATCTTGGTGATGGCCACCTTCATATTGGAGGAAGGGATCTCGACCACCTTTTTACCAGCGCTGTAAGCGTTACGGATTCTGGTCAGAAAATCTGCAATAGGATCAGTCATTTTTTTGTCTTTTTGTGGACCGGCGCTTTTGTGACGCCCGATATCCGATTGTTAATAAATAATAAGGATTACCAGCTGGCCTTCTTGACGCCCGGGATCAGGCCCTGGGAGGCCATTTCGCGGAACTGGATACGGCTGAGGCCGAAGTCACGCATATAACCCTTGGGACGACCGGTGAGGGAGCAGCGGTTGTGGAGACGTACGGGGCTAGCGTTCTTAGGGAGCTTGTCCAGAGCGGCGTAATCACCGGCCTCTTTCAGAGCGGCGCGCTTGGCGGCGTACTTAGCAACTAATTTCGCGCGTTTAACTTCGCGAGCTTTCATTGATTCCTTTGCCATGCTACTATCTTAGTTATTGTGTTTCTTGAACGGGAGACCGAAGGCCTTCAGAAGGGCGTGAGCCTCTTCGTCAGTGCGAGCGGTGGTCACGAAAGTAATCTCCACACCGTGGATGCGGGGGTTCTTGTCGATCTCGATTTCAGGGAAGATGATCTGCTCCTTGATACCGAGGGTGTAGTTACCCTGACCGTCCATCTTCTCGGAGATACCGTTGAAGTCGCGGATACGAGGGAGGGCCACACGGATGAGGCGCTCGAGGAACTCGTACATACGGACGTCGCGGAGGGTCACCTTGGCACCGATGGGCATACCCTTACGGAGCTTGAAGTTGGAGATATCCTTGCGGGAGTTGGTGATGACAGCCTTCTGACCGGCGATGATGGAGAGCTCTTCTGCAGCTTCTTCCACCAGCTTCTTGTCCTGGGTGGCGTCACCCACACCTTCGTTAAGAGTGATCTTAACAAGCTTGGGGACCTGCATCACGGTGGTGTAGGAGAACTGCTTCACCAGTGCGGGAACAATTTCCTCCTTGTAAACCTTCTTGAGGTCGGGGGTGTATCCGGTAGGAAGCGCCTGGGCTTCTGCGGGTTTTGTTGCTTTCTTTGCCATAATTACTTAATCTCCTCTCCGGTTGTTTTAGCAATGCGGACCTTCTTTCCGTCTACCTCTTTGTGAGCAACCTTGGTGGCTTTGCCATTGGCGTCCACGAGGTTCACGTTGGAGATATGGATTCCGGCTTCCTGTTTTACAATACCGCCCTGAGGGTTCTTGGGGTTGGGTTTGGTGTGCTTGGACACCATGTTCACACCCTCAACGATCACGCGATCTTTCTCGCGTACTACCTCGAGGACCTTTCCGGTCTTGCCCTTGTCGTTACCGGCATTCACATACACGGTATCGCCTTTCTTGATATTGAACTTTTTCATAACTCTCTAATCTTTAAAGGACTTCCGGGGCCAGGGAAACGATTTTCATGTAGTTCTCGCGGAGCTCGCGGGCCACGGGGCCGAAGATACGGGTGCCGCGGAGTTCGCCGGCGCCGTTCAGCAGAACGCATGCATTTTCATCGAAACGGATATAGGAACCGTCCGGACGACGGATTTCCTTCTTGGTGCGGACAACCACAGCCTTGGTAACGGTGCCCTTCTTGATGTCGCCACCGGGGATGGCGCTCTTGACGGTCACGACGATGGTCTCGCCGATGGTTGCATAACGGTGGCGGGTACCACCCAGAACGCGGATGCAGAGAACTTCCTTTGCACCGCTGTTGTCAGCAACCGTTAAACGTGATTCCTGCTGTATCATAATTACTTGACTTTTTCTACGATTTCAACTAATCTCCACTTCTTGGTCTTGCTCAGGGGACGGGTCTCCATGATGCGGACGGTATCGCCCTCGGAGCATTCGTTGTTGGCGTCCTCGGCAACGAACTTGGTGGTCTTCTTTACGAACTTGCCGTAAATGGGGTGCTTCTCGTGGGTTTTGACGGAGACCACAATGGTCTTCTCCATCTTATTGGAGACCACGATGCCTACTCTTTCCTTACGAAGATTTCTTTCCATAGGTCGATGCTACTTTAGTTCTGCTGTTTCTCTTTCTCGGCCAGGATGGTGATCATGCGAGCAATATCCTGACGGGTCTTGCGGATCTTGGAGGTGTCCTCCAGGGGAGAGATCGCATGATTGAGCTTCATGGTGTCGAGGTTGTTTTTCTCGAGTTCGATGCGGTCGCGAAGATCGGCGACGGACATCTCACGTACTTCGGATACTTTCATTTTCTTCTCCTCCTTATTATTCTTCTACATAATCCCTGCGGACCACGAACTTGGTGGCAACGGGGAGCTTGTTGGCGGCAAGACGCATAGCCTCTTTGGCAACGGCGAGGGAAACACCCTCAGCCTCGAAGAGGATACGGCCAGGAGTGATAGGAGCTACGAAGCCCTGAGGATCACCCTTACCTTTACCCATACGGGTATCGAGCGGCTTGGCGGTGAACGGCTTCACAGGGAAGACACGGATCCAGATCTGACCTTCACGGTTCATACGACGGGAGATAGCCTGACGGGCAGCCTCGATCTGATGGGCAGTGAGCCAGCAGTTTTCAAGGTTCTTAAGGCCGAAAGAGCCGAATGCGAGCTGGTTTCCGCGACCGGAATTGCCCTTCATACGGTTTTTCTGTTCCCTTCTGAATTTTGTTCTTTTAGGCTGTAACATTGCTTTAATGTTTTATAAATTTCCTTATTTGTCCCTAACTCATTGAAACTCAGCTGGTTGGGTGCGTTTTGCTCCAATTTGGGGACTGCAAAGTTACGAAATTTTTCTTAATCACCAAATATTTTTGCACGTTTTTTAAACATTTTCGACCGCAAGTTTTAACACCTAACAGGCCGAAAAATGAGCGACTTACGAAAGTGGTGCAAAAAAACTTTCCTCACTTTTCGACCAAAGCGTTTGGGGCGTTTCGGTTTGGTAAATTATTTGCAAGTATATACCTTTGCAAACCGTGAAACGAATCCTTCATATCCTGCTGCTGTGCGTGCTACTTGCACCGACGTTTCCCGCATCGGCCCAGAATCATATCCGTGCGGCCATGGACCGCGCCAGGGCCAAGCAGGCCGAAATGGCCCGGAAAGAAGTGCAGGCCGACGGGATAGAAGGAGGGCGCACCTTCATGCGCATCCAGGTGGAGAACGGGGACACCACCTACTTGGACAACCTCCCCCCCACCTTCATCTTCAGCCGGGGCAAGCGCCAGAGCGAGAAAGAATGGAGAAACTATTACCGGCTGGTCTGGAGATTCGCGCGCGTGTACCCTTATGCCATTGCCTCCGGCCATCTGGTCCGGGAAGTGGACAGCACCCTGAACGCGGAGCATTACCGCGGACTCCGGCGGGAGCGCTACATCAACGCCGTGCAGAAGCAGCTGTTCAAGGATTTCGAGGGCTCTTTCCGTGAGATGAGCATCCAGCAGGGCGCCGTGCTCCTGAAACTCATCAGCAGGGAAACCGGCATCACGGCCTACGAGATTATAAAAGACTACAAGGGCGGCATCACGGCCGCCTTCTGGCAGGGTATAGCCAAACTGTTTGACAACAGCCTCAAGTCCGAATACGACCCCACCGGGGCCGACAAAGACCTGGAGGAACTGGTCCAGATCTGGCAGGCCGGACATTTTCCGGCTCTCTATTGGTCAGTATTCTGGGAAGATCCTCCCGAGGTAAAAGTACCTAAGAGTTACTTGGAATAAGCCGTCAGGCTTCCGTCATTTGCATCGAAAACCATCCAGTTGGGAGCGGTCATCCAGTCTCCCAGCATCATCAGGCGTGCCTCCCCTACGGGCATATCCACACGGCTGTGATAATGACCGAAGATGAAGAAATTCACCGGCGAATGTTTGAGATAGTCCTTGCAATACTTGTACAGCGGCTCATCGGGTCCCTTGAAATGATAGGCGATGGGCTTTTCTCCGCGGGACTTGCGGCTCCAACCCTCTCCCAGCCTGAAAGCAAACCAGGGATGCAGGGCCGAAAAGAGCGTCTGTGACAAGGGACGGGTAAAGACCCACTTGACAAACTTGTACCAGTAATTGCCTCGGCCCAGGCCGTCTCCGTGACCCAGGCAGAACGTCTTGGAACCAATCCTCACTTCGCAGGGCTGCTTGAGGGGTTTCATCCCCAACTGCTCAAAGTAGCTGTAAGTCCACACATCGTGATTTCCCTGGAAGAAGTAGATTTTGACCCCCTGGTCCATCAGGTTAACCAGTGAGCCCAGCACGCGGACATAGCCACGGGGCACTACGTCCCGGTATTCGTACCAGAAATCCCAGATGTCTCCCAGCAGGTACAGAGCATCCGTCTGCGCCGGATCGATGCTTCTGAGAAACTCCACAAAATGGGCTTCGCGAACCGCCGGGTCCCCCACCGGGAGGCCCAGATGCACGTCGGAAGCAAAGTATGTGAGATGCTTGTCCAATTAAGCCAGAATGAGGATGAGGGAAGCCACCAGGATGCAGTAAAGGGCAAACCACAGGAGCTTGGCCTTCTTGACCAGGGCAATCATAACCTTGCAGGCAAACAGGCCGCTGATGAAGGCGGCCACAAAGCCCAGGGCCAGGGGCAATACGCCCACACCGCCGCCAAAGGACTCGCTGCCCAGAGCCACCTTGAGCAAATCCAGACCCTGCTCGCCGATGATGGGAATAAGCACCATCAGGAAGGAGAACTGGGCCATATTCTCACGCTTGACGCCCACCAGCAGGCCCGTAGCAATGGTACTGCCGCTGCGGGACACGCCGGGAGCCACGGCAAAGGCCTGGGCGATACCCACCACAAAGGCCTGCCAGTAAGAGATTCCGTTGCGCTGGTCCTTGGCCACCGGCACCTTGAAGCGCTTGCCGGCGCTGTCCGAGATCCAAAGCAGGACGGCCGTAATGTAAAGGCCGCCGGCCACGTTCTTGAGCGTTCCGCCAAACAGGGCCTCCACCTGATCCTTGAACAGGAAGCCCACCAGGGCCACCGGAATGCAGGAAACCAGGATCTTGCAGATGTAGTCGGTCTCGTCGTTATACTTGAACTTGAAAAAGCCCTTGAGGAGCTTGACAATGGCGCCCCAGAATACCACCAGCGTGGCCAGCACCGTGGCAAAGTGCACGGTTACGGTAAAGTCCAGGAAACCTTCTGCGTCTACGCCCAGCAGTTCCTTAAAGATCATCAGGTGTCCGGAACTGGACACGGGAAGGAACTCGGTCAAACCCTGAACGAGTCCCAAAAGAATCGCCTGCCACCAATCCATTATTTGTTTTCTTTAAACTTACCCATAATGGCCACTACTTCTACCACGATGCCGGCCACGATTACTATGGGAGCGGCCACCAGGCGGCGGAAGTCAAACATAGCATAATTGAATACGTTAGGGTCGTCGGAGCCTCCTCCCGACAGGAGAAGGAATCCGGCAGCCAGCACGGCCAGCCCCGCTATCATAAAGCGAAGGCTCTTGGCGGTGAGGGCCATCTTTTCGGACTTGTCCGGTTTGATATCTGAAGTTTTTGCCATAATCAATACGCGTAAAGCTGGTCACGGTTGTAACCCACCAGGCGGTTGACAACCACAAAGGTGCTGAGGGTGCAGACACAGAGACCCACCAGGAACATCACACCCATAGTGAGCAGGAGGCTGTCCAGGGTAAAGATGCGGAACATCTGGGCAAACTCGTCCTTGAGCACAAAGAGGCCGCCCACCAGCAGGATGATGGCGATGAGGGCCGCAAAAATGCCCTGCAGGGCTGCCCGCCCCACAAAAGGAGCGCGGATGTATGCCCGGGTGGCACCCACCAGGTGCATAGTATAAATGCTGAAGCGCCGGTTGAACAGATCCAGCCGGACGGTGTTGCTGATGAGCACGAAGGAAATGAAAAGGAGCACGGCCACCATCAGGGACAGGGCCAGGGAGATGCGCTGGAGATTCTGGTTAAGGGCCTCTACCAGGGAGACCTGGTACACCACCTCATCTACCAGGGGCGACTTGGCCAGCTGGGCCTTCATCACCTCCAGGCTGTCCGACGAGACATAAGCCGCCTCCAGATTCACATCGATGGAAAGGGGCACGGGGGCCGATTCAAACACGCTCAGGAAATCTTTGCCCAGCAGGCGGGTCATTTCTTCCACGCCCTGCTCGCGGGAGACGAAGTGCGTGGCACGGACGCCGGGAAGGGCGGCCACCTTGGACTCGTACGCCAGGGCCTCTTCTTCGTTGACCTGGTCCTTGAGGAGCACGTTGATCTGGAGATTCTCCTTGAAATAGTCTCCCACCTCGCGGGCGTTGACCACCAGCAAAGTGCCCACCCCCACCAGGAGCAGGACCAAAGACAGGCTTACGACCGTAGAAATCCAGGCACTGATGAGCCTGCGGCGCATCGTTGAATTCTTCATTTCGCCCCAAAGTTACGGAAAGCGCCGAAAATCTCAAAAATTTTTAGTAACTTTGTGGGTTAAATGTAAGTAACTATGGGAGATTCCGCCAAGAAGATTCTGTTCGTGAACACAGAGATGTATCCTTACCTTCCGGAGACCCGGATGGCCAAGGTTTGCCGTGAGCTTCCCCAGGGTATCCAGGAGCGCAAGAAAGAAATCCGTGCCTTTATGCCCCGCTACGGCAGCATTAACGAACGCAAGAACCAACTGCACGAGGTAATTCGCCTGTCCGGTATGAACATCATCATCTCGGACGTGGACCGTCCCCTCGTCATCAAGGTCGCATCCATTTCGGCCGCCCGTATCCAGGTTTATTTCATTGACAACGAAGACTACTTCCGTCGCAAGCAGACCGCTTATGACGAAGACGGCCAGTTCTTCGCAGACAACGGAGAACGCGCCATCTTCTTTGCCCGTGGCGTCCTGGAAACCGTAAAGAAACTCCGCTGGGCCCCGGACATCATCCACTGCAGCGGCTGGATTTCCCACGTACTGCCCCTTTATCTGAAGAAAGCCTACAAGGACGACCCTATCTTCTCCAACTCCAAGGTGGTCCTTTCCCTGTTTGACGACGTTACGGAAGACAAACTGTCCCCCGGCTTCAACCAGACCATCCTTTATGGTGCCATCGGCCCGGATGATGTTCCCCTCTCGGAAAATGCAGACGGCATAGAACTTGCAAAGTTAGCCGCACAGTACGCCGACGGCATCATCCTGGGTGCTCCGGACGTGAACCCCGCCCTGACACAGTATGTTGAGAAACTGGGCGTTCCCGTCCTCCCCTACAAAGAGGAAGAACTGGCCGACGGCAGCTATATGGACTCCTACAACGTTTTTTACGACAACCTGCTAGTATGAAGAAAAACTTCCTAGTTCTGTGTCTGGCCGCAGCCTTGGTTATGCCCGGCTGCGTCAAAGTAGACAACAGCCTCGGGAAAGGACTGGTGGACAAGAGCCTCCTGTTCGAAACCTATACCCAGGAATTCCCGCTGGAAGACATCCAGCTCAAGGCGGCCGAAACCCTCTCGGGTTACTCGGACACCCGCCTTACCATTGGCGCTATCCGGGACGAGGTATTTGGCCTCACCACGCGTGAAGCCGCTTTCAACCTGCTTCCCGTGCTGGACACCCTTGACCTGGGCACCAACCCCAAGGCCGTAAGCTTCACCATCTACTTTGAAGCAGACTCGGTTTCCTGCTCTATGGACTCCGAGGCCCACATCTTCCAGAACCTGTATGTAACCGAGCTCCTTCAGCCCCTTCCCACCTCGGAAGACGACACCCGCAACACGCAGTATATTCCCCACGGAAGCCAGATCATTACCAAAGGCCTCCCCGTGTACAAGGGAGAGAATGCCCTGAGCTTCAACTTCAATTTGGAGTATGCCCAGAAGTTCGTGGATGTGCTCAAGGAACTGGGCCCCGTGTTCAAGGAGCAGGACGACGATGAAGGTATAGACAAATACGACGACCTCGTAGCCGCTCTGCCCGGTATCCACATCCGCACCAGCGAGCCCGAAGGCTTTGGAGGAAGAATCAATATGTTCAAGTTCTCCAGCCTCTCCGTGAACAACAACTACTACGTGCAGAACAACAACTTTGCCCGCCTCACGGTAAACAGCACCTGGAACGGCGTCCAGAAAGACTCCACCTTCCTGATGATTCCCGGAGAGCCCGAGCTCTACGACGAAGAATACTACGTGGGCAACAATACCAAGTTTTATCAGTACTGCTTTAACCGCACCACCCAGTCTACCGTGGAAGGCCCGGCCAAAGAGAAAGTCTTGGTAGAAGGCGGCGGCGGACTCAAGCCCGTGATTCTGGCCCGCGAACTCCAGGCCAAGGCCCGCGAGGCCATTGCCGCCAGGGGAGGAGACCCCGACAAGGGAGTCATTATCAAGGCCTCCATCATTCTGCCTTTCAAGTTACCGGAAGACGTGGACGACCTCAAGTACTTCCCTTCCATCCTGAGCCCCACCATCCAGACCACTTACGAGACGGAAAGCGGCATTGAGCGTCCCACTTTTGCCGGCCTCACGGATGCCTCCATCTCCACGGAGGACCAGGGAGACATTGACCGTTCCAACCTGGTATACCAACCGGACATCACCTACCACCTGCAGGAAATCCTTACCCGTAAAGACCTGGACACGGCCACGGATGCAGATATCTGGCTCCTCACCATCCACACGGAGAAGGTGGCCAACGCCAGCGGCTCCCTGTACGACAATGAGTACTACCAGAACCTCGCGTATGCCAGCTATTACAACGCCCTGTACGGCGGCGGCTATGGCGGTTACGGCGGTTACGGCGGATATGGCGGCTACGGCGGTTACGGATACAGCAACTACTATAATTATATGATGCTGGCTTCTATGATGTCCGCTTCTACGCAGCAGACCTACAGCTACAACTCAGAGCTGGACAAGGACCGTTACTACTGCGCCATCCTTAACGGAACCAAGGACGTCAAGGCTCCCCGTTTCCGCATCACCTTCGCCATCCCGCAGGACTAAGCTCCTGCTACCGGCAAGACATAAAAAAATCCCGGACCATATGGCCCGGGATTTTTATTGGGACGATGAGAATTACTCACCCACCTTTTCGGCTACCTTGGCGATGGCGTCGCCCACAGTGGCGATACCGCTGGTTTCCTCATCGGGAATCTTGATGCCAAATACGCGCTCAAATTCCATAAGGAGCTCTACGGTGTCCAGAGAATCGGCACCGAGGTCGTTGGTGAAGCTGGCACTTTCAGTAACAGCGGACTCCTCGACACCAAGCTTGTCAACGATAATATCCTTGACCTGCTTTACGATTTCTTCCTTAGTCATAATTGTAGGTTTTAAGTTTATTGTTTACGTTTATCTCTTTCTTTCAATGCGAAATAACGTGCAAATGTAATCAAAATTTCTTAATAATGCAAAAATGGACTACCTTTGTACAGAAGACCCTATGACCGTAAAAGAGAAAATAGCCCTCTTTCCGCATTCCCCCGGCGTGTACCGTTACTATGACGCTGAGGGCAAGGTAATTTATGTGGGCAAGGCCAAGGATCTGCACAAACGCGTGGCCCAGTATTTTGTGCCGGCGGAGCGTCTGAACACCAAGACGCGCATCCTGGTAAGCAAGATAGCCGACGCCCAGTTCTCCGTGGTGGATTCAGAGGCCGATGCCCTCCTCCTGGAGAATAACCTCATCAAGCAGTACAAGCCCAAGTACAACATCCTGCTCAAGGATTCCAAGACCTATCCCTGGATCTTCGTCACCGGAGAGGAATTCCCCCGTGTCTTCATCACCCGCCGCATAGAGAAGGGAAAGGGGAACCGGTACTTCGGCCCGTACAGCAGCGCGCTGCACGCGCGCAATCTGGTGGACTTCTTCGGAGAGATTTACCAGCTGCGCACCTGCACCCTCAAGATAACCTCCGACGCCATTCTCCGCGGGAAGTTCCGCCCCTGCCTCAAGTTCCACATTGGCAAGTGCGGCGCACCCTGCGTGGGTAAGGTCTCCCAGAAGGAGTACGCCCAGCAGATAGAGGAGATTGTGCACATCCTGAGCGGACGCGGCTCAGAGGTCATCCGCCATTACAAGTCTCTGATGGCCGAAGCCGCCGACCGCCTGGCCTTTGAGGAGGCGCAGGTATACAAGGACAAGCTGCGCACCCTGGAGCGCCACTATTCCAAGAGCATCATCACCCAGGCGGCCGAAACCGACGCCGACGTCTTCTCCCTGGTCTTTGACGGGACCGAGGCCTTTGGCAACTTCCTCCGCATCCGCGGCGGCGCCATCGTCCAGAGCCTGAACCTGGGCTTCCGCAGCCAGATTGAGGAGGAACAGGCCTCCGTGCTCTCCACCTTCATCGGAGAGATTGAAGACAAATTCGGCCAGCTTTCCCCCGAGGTCATCGTCCCCTTCCTGCCCGACGTTGAGATTCCCGGCGTGGAGTTCAAGATTCCCCAGCGCGGAGACAAACTGGCCCTGCTGGAGCTGAGCGCCAAGAACGCCAAGGAGTTCCACTTCAACAGCATCAAGCAGCGGGAGCACACGGACCCCGACGCCTTCCGTATGAGCGTGATGCAGGAGCTGCAGAAGGCCCTGGGGATGCAGGAACTGCCCCGGCATATGGAGTGCTTCGATAACTCCAACATCCAGGGCACAAACCCGGTGGCCAGCTGCGTGGTTTTCCGCAACGCAGAGCCCGCCAAGGCCGATTATCGCCGCTTCAAGATCAAGACGGTGGTGGGCGCCAACGACTACGCCTCTATGAAGGAGGTGGTGAACCGCCGCTACTCCCGTATGCTGGCCGAAAACCCCGACGACCTGCCGCAACTCATAGTGATTGACGGCGGCAAGGGACAGCTGGAGTTTGCCCACCAGGCCCTGGCCGAGCTGGGCATCCTGGACCGC
>JAEEQI010000212.1 GCA_016285215.1 Bacteroidales bacterium
CACCCGTCAGAAGGTGTATGTGGGCAAGGTGACCAACTGGTTTGCCAAGATCAACGTGGTGGAGGTTCAGGTAGAAGCCCGCGACCTGCACCAGGGAGATCAGATTCTGTTCATTGGCGCCACCACCGGCACCCTTGAGATGAAGGTGGAGGAACTCTGGCTGGACTTCAAGCCCGTAGACGTGGTCCACCAGGGCTTGCGCTGCTCCATAGCCGTTCCCCTGAACGGAATGCCGGAGGACAAAATCAACCCCGATGCCGAGGCCGGGGATAAGATTCACCCCAGGCGGGGTGATAAGGTTTTTATCTGGACGCTAAACTAACCTGATTATATGAACAAAATTCGCCGCTCAACTGTAGAAGCCATCATCTTCCTGGCCCTTCTGATAACCTGTTTTTCCCTGCTGGGAAGTCGGATGGGCAGCGGGAACATGCTCAAGACGCTCATGAACACGGCCCACGACCTGTTGCTCAACACCGTGTTCTACCTCATGGGCATCACGGTGCTTACCGGCGCCCTATCCAAACTGATGTCTGAGTTTGGGGTGGTGACCCTGCTGGAGAGAGTACTCAGGCCCCTGATGAAGCCTCTGTACAACCTCCCGGGTGTGGCGGCCCTGGGCGGCGTGATGACGTTCCTTTCGGATAACCCTGCCATCATCGCTCTCTCCAAAGACAAGAAATTCGCCTCTTACTTCAAGAAGTATCAGCTCATTTCCCTGACCAACTTCGGTACCGCCTTCGGTATGGGTTTCGTGGTTATCATCACTATGATCGGTTACTTGCAGGTGACCGCCGCCCTGGTGGGCCTGGCCGGCGCCATCGTGGGTTCCATCATCTCTACCCGCCTGATGCAGCGCAGCTGCCTTAAGGACTACCCCGAGCTGGATTCCCCGGTGTCCAACACCTTTGAAGAAGAAATACCGGAAACCGAGGAGAAAACGAAGAAGGACGGCGTCTTCATGCGCTTCCTCAATGCCATCCTGGACGGTGGCAAGAACGGTGTGGAACTGGGTTTGCAGATTATTCCCGGCGTTCTCATCATTACCACGGCCGTGATTATGGTTACCTTCGGCCCGGGAGAAGGGGGCGTGTATGACGGCTCTTCCTCACAGGGCGTTCCCATCCTTCCCTGGCTGGCAGAGAAGATCCACTGGGTCTTTGAATGGCTCTTTGGCTTCAAGGATATGGAACTGATTGCCTTCCCCATGACGGCCCTGGGTGCCGTGGGCGCTGCCCTAGGCCTGCTGCCCACTTTCAACGCCGCCGGTATCCTGGACGGAAACGCCGTTGCCGTATTCACTGCCATCGGCATGTGCTGGAGCGGTTATCTCTCCACCCACACCGCCATGATGGACTCCCTGGGCTACCGCAAGGTTATCTCCAAGGCCCTGGGCGCACACACCATCGCCGGTCTGTGCGCGGGCATCTTCGCCCACTTCCTCTATCTGCTGGTTTCGTTGATTTAACCCTCTGCGCCCCTGAAGGGTGATATTCCTTTATTTCCGGCGGGGACGGCGGGGGCGGCGTTCGCGCTGTGCCATAGCGCGCTCCATATCGGCCTCGGGGCTGTCCTGGTCTTCGGCCATCTCCGGAACGTCCGGCAGGTCTTCTACCAGTTCGTAGTCCAGGAGCTTCTGTTCCAGCGAGGTGCTCTTGACGCGGATGCGGATGGGGTCTCCCAGGCGGATGGAACGGTGCGTACGGCGGCCCACGGCGCGGTAATGCTCTTCGTCAAAGATGAAGAAGTCGCTCTTGATGGTGCGGTAGGGGACCATACCCTCAATCTTGGTGGGTTCAATTTCTACGTAAATGCCCCACTCGGTTACGCCGGACACGTGGCCGTCGAACTCCTGACCCACCTTGTCCTGCATAAATTCCACCACCTTGTACTTGATGCTCTCGCGCTCGGCCTCGGCGGCTACTACCTCGCGCTCGGAGGCGTGTTTGCACTGCAGGGCATAGTAGTCTGCATTGGCCGAATCTCCTCCGGCCAGGTACTTGGAAAGCAGGCGGTGCACCATCATATCCGGATACCGGCGGATGGGGGAGGTGAAGTGGGTATAGAAATTAAAGGCCAGACCGTAGTGGCCAATGTTGTCTACGGAATAGCAGGCTTTGGCCATAGAGCGCAGCGCCAGGATCTGGATGGCGCCCATCTCGGGCTTGTCCTTGACCTCTCCCATAAGCTGGTTCAGGGCCATAGCCACGTCTTTGCCGTTTCCAATGGGGCCCATCTTGTGGCCCAGGTTGCCGGCAAAGTCTCTCAGGCCGCTCAGCTTTTCCATATTGGGTTCGTCGTGGACACGGTATACGAACGTCTTGGCTTTGGCCTGGGCTTTTCCGTTCATCTTGCCGCCGGTGGCCACGAATTCGGCCACGCTGCGGTTGGCCAGCAGCATAAACTCCTCAATGAGCCAGTTGGCTTCCTTGGAGAACTTCTGGTGCACGCCAATGGGTTTGCCGTTCTCGTCAATGTCCACCTTCATCTCCGGGCGGTCAAAGTTGACGGCGCCGGCGGCAAAGCGCTTTTTGCGCAGCTTCAGGGCCAGGCCGTTGAGGGTGAGAATGGCCTCCTGGATGGGCTCCGGTACCTCTTCCGGCTTGGCGCCCTCAATGATGGACTGGGCCAGCTCGTAGTCAAAGCGGTAGTCGGAGATGATATTGGTGCGGCCAAACCAAGGGTTGATGACCTTGGCCTGGGGCGTTATCTCAAACACGGCACTGTAAGTGAGTTTCTCCTCGTTGGGCCTTAACGAGCACAGCTTGTTGGAAAGCTTCTCCGGCAGCATAGGGACCGTGCGGTCTACCAGGTACACGGAGGTGCCGCGTGCCTGGGCCTCTTTGTCCACCGCCGTATCCGGCTTCACGTACCAGGTTACATCGGCAATGTGGACACCTACCTCGTAGTTGCCGTTGTCCAGCTTCCGGAAACTCAGGGCATCGTCAAAGTCCTTGGCGTCCGTGGGGTCTATGGTAAAGGTGAGAACCTTT
>JAEEQI010000213.1 GCA_016285215.1 Bacteroidales bacterium
GGCTCTCATCGCACACCTGCTGCTGGCTTTTGCCCCGGCCGGCGTGCCCTTCTGGGGTTATCTGGCCATGGTGTTCCTGGGTTTTGGCTACTCGCTGGTCCCGGCCGCCCTCTGGCCTTCCGTGCCCAAGATTGTGCCGGACAAGGTGCTGGGTACCGCCTTTGCCCTCACCAACTGGGTGCAGAACCTGGGTCTCCTGAGCTTCAAATGGCTCTCAGGCGTGATCCTGGGAACCGGCGTTCAGGGCCCCGTACATGTAGAAATGATGTTCAGCGCCCTCTGCGTCTTTGCCGTACTGGTGGCCGTCATCTTCTGCCGCACATCGGCCCGCCATCCCGAACTCCAACTGGACCAGCCCAATAAGTAGGGTCTTCCGGAAAAATTCTTATCTTTGTACACTATGTATGAATTGTTGGATAAGATCAACTCCCCGGAGGACCTGAAGAAACTGTCGCTCTCGCAGCTCCCGCAACTGTGCGAGGAGGTAAGGAGGTATATTCTGGAGTGCTGCGCCGTGAACCCCGGTCACGTGGGGTCCAGTTTGGGCGCCGTGGAACTGATAGTTGCCCTACATTATATATATAATACGCCCGCAGACAAGCTGGTGTTTGACGTGGGCCACCAGGCCTACGCCCACAAGATTCTGACGGGCCGAAGAGACCTCTTCCGGAAGAACCGCACCCTGGAGGGCATCAGCGGCTTCCCCAAGCGGGACGAGAGTCCCTACGACGCCTTTGGCGCCGGCCATTCCTCCACTTCCATTTCGGCCGCCCTGGGTTTTGCCGAGGCTGCGCGCATGATGGGAACGGGGGAGAAGTCGGTGGCCATCATCGGAGACGGCGCCCTCACCGGAGGTCTGGCCTGGGAAGGCCTTAACAACGCCGGCTCTTCCAAGGCCGATATCCTGGTCATCCTGAACGACAACAACATCTCCATCGACCAAAATATCGGTGGTTTGCACGAATACCTGCTCAACGTTACCACCCATCCTTTCTACAACCGGGTCAAGAACAAGGTGTGGAATACAATGGGAGACGGAAAGGCCCGCGACTGGGTCCAGAAGCGAGTGATTGACACCAAGTCCAACCTGGTCCGCTCCAGCGGCGGCGCCCTGTTTGAGTCTTTGGGCTTCCGGTACTTCGGCCCTATTGACGGCAATGATATTGAGCAGCTGGTTTACACGCTGGAACGGCTTCGCAACCTGCACGGCCCGCGCCTTCTGCACATCCATACCCGCAAGGGCGCCGGTTATGCTCCGGCTATGGCCGATCCTACCACCTGGCACGCTCCGGGCAAGTATGATCCCGCTACCGGAGAACGGATCAGGACGGCCTATCCGGCCGACCGTTACCAGGACGTGTTTGGCAAGGTGCTGGTGGAACTGGCACAGAAAGATAAGAAAGTGGTGGGGGTTACGCCCGCTATGGCCACGGGCTGCGGTATGAATATGCTGGAGAAAGCCGTGCCAGAACGTTTCTTTGACGTGGGTATTGAAGAGGAGCACGCCGTTACTTTCTCGGCCGGTCTGGCCGCGGCGGGTATGAAGCCCTTCTGCAATATCTATTCTTCGTTCTCCCAGCGCGCCTACGACTGCATCATCCACGACGTGGCCCTGCAGCACCTCCCGGTGGTCTTCTGCTTTGACCGTGCCGGCCTGGTGGGGGAGGACGGTCCCACGCACCACGGCTGCTTTGACCTGGCGGCCTACCGCACCATTCCGGGCATCCTCGTTTCGGCCCCCCGCAATGAGATTGAACTCAAACGTCTGATGTATACCGGCCTGTCGCTCAAGGACAGTCCGCTCATTATCCGCTATCCCCGCGGCATAGGGGAGGGCGTAGCCTGGCAGGAAGCTCCTTACGAGGAACTGCCCGTCGGCCGGGGAGAGCAACTCCTGGAAGGAAAGGACGTGGCCATCCTGGGCCTGGGCCCGGTGGTGAACCGCGCTCTGGAGGCCGCTCTCCGGTGCAAGGAAGAGTTTAAGAAGACCCCCGCCGTATATGATATGCGCTTCCTCAAGCCCATCGATACGGCCATTCTCGAGGAAGTGAGTAAGTTCAAGGCCATCATTACCGTTGAGGACGGCGCCCTCAAGGGAGGCCTCTTTGGCGCTGTGAGTGAATATTTTGCAGGCCGAACGGAAGCTCCGGTGATCAAAGGCGTAGGCATTCCGGACTGCTACATTCCCCAGGATACACAGAAGGCCCAGCGTGCCTCCTGCGGCATGGACGAGGAGTCCCTGTTTGAACTCCTGGAGGGGATGTTGAAAAATATGTGAAAAAGTTTGGTGGATTCAAAAAAAGTATCTACCTTTGCAGTCCTTTCAGCGATGAAGGATTCGTGAGCGCCGATATAGCTCAGTTGGCCAGAGCACGTGATTTGTAATCTCGGGGTCGTGGGTTCGAATCCCTCTATCGGCTCGAAAGAGCTTTGAAATACTGATTTAAAGCCAAATGGGAGGTTCGCATAGTGGCAATTGCGGCGGACTGTAAATCCGCTCCCTCAGGGTTCGGTGGTTCGAGTCCACCACCTCCCACAAAAGTCTTCGAGGACAGCGGAGCTACTTCCGCAGAAAATCGGAGATTTCCTGCGGAAGTAGCTCAGTTGGTAGAGCATCAGCCTTCCAAGCTGAGGGTCGCGAGTTCGAACCTCGTTTTCCGCTCAAAGACATATTAAAAGCCGGTGTAGCTCAGGGGTAGAGCGCATCCTTGGTAAGGATGAGGTCATGAGTTCAATTCCCATCACCGGCTCTTTTTTTGGGTTAAGGCCCTTTGAAAGCAACAATTGTTTAAACAATAATAAAACTATGGCAAAAGAAACATTCCAGAGAACCAAACCGCATGTCAACATCGGTACCATTGGCCACGTTGACCACGGTAAGACCACCCTCACCGCCGCCATCACCAAGGTGCTCGCCGAGCGTATCGCCGGTAACGCCGACAAGGTGAAGTCCTTCGACCAGATCGATAACGCTCCCGAAGAGAAAGAGC
>JAEEQI010000214.1 GCA_016285215.1 Bacteroidales bacterium
GCAGGGCTTCGCCGCGGAGGCCGCGGGCCACGATGATGCCGTCGGGGTCAATGAGGAGGTTGTCGGGGATGGCGTTCACGCCGTAGACCTCGGAGGCCACGGTCTTCCAGCCCTTGAGGTCGGAGAGGTGGATCCAAGGCATCTGCCACTCTACGATGGCCTGGGCCCAGGGATCTTTTTCGCTGTCGAAGGAGAGGCCCACAATCTCGAAGCCTTTGGCGTGGTACTTCTTGTAGGCGGATACCACGTTGGGCATTTCGGACTTGCAGGGGCCGCACCAGGAGGCCCAGAAGTCTACCAGAACCCAGTTGCCCTGGCCCACATATTCGCTCAGTTTGTGGAGGTTGCCTTCCGTATCGGCCTCTTCCAGGTCTGTGAACTTCTGGCCCACGAAGGCGCTCTTGGCACCTTCGGTCTTTTCTTCCTCGGCCATAGCTTCTTCCAGGCTGGCCTTGAGGTCTGCCACAAACGGATGCTTGGTGTAGGGGGCGCCGGAGTTGAGCAGTTCGCTAAGCTTTGCGTAACCCGCTGCCTCGGCAACATTCTCGATGAAGACCACGGGGACCAGGTTGTCCTTGTTCTCTTCGATGATGGCGAGTTTGGTGTCTACATATTCGTTGAAGGCCTCTTCATACTGGGCTACAAAGGCTTCTTCCCGGGCATTCTGTTCTTCCTTGGGAAGGGCTACAAACTCCTTGACCATCTGGTTGATGCGGCCATAGGCCTTGCTGTTGCGCTTGTCGCATTCCGTGATCTTGTTGTTGAGGGCCGATCCGGTGAGGGTGGTATCGGCGAAGTCAATCTCCATAGGAACGCCGTCGTTGATGAGGGGGAAGTTCCAGTCGAAGTTGTCCATAACCACGCCCAGGAAGGCATCCTTGTCGGCCTTTCCTTTGAGCTGGAAAGTACCGTTCACCACTGCGGCGCTGTCTATGTCGTCCTCGATCAAGCGGCTTACCAGAAAGACTTTGGTAACGTCCTGGGGAACGTTCTTGCCGGTAATGACATACTCGGCCTCATTTGAGGAGCACGCCAGCATTCCAGCGGCGGCTACCGTGAGCATTAAAAAAGATACTGCTTTCATAAGGATGGATAATAAAGTTCGTCAAAGATAGGAAAATTATTCAATGGGGGCCAAGGGGAGGGGCCAACCGGTGAGGGTGGCGATGTAGGGGGCCATGAGGCTGGCTACTTTACGCATGCCTTGGTAGTTGGGATGCCAGGACGCTCCCAGGTCGGAGGTAGTGTTGTGGCCGTCCTTCTGGATGGCGGTCCAGTGGATGTTGTGCAGGCTGCTCTGGGTGGCTGCGGTACGGACATAGTCCGTGAGCATAGGGTCTGCGTTGGAGGCTACGCAGAGAATGGGGACCTGGTTGCCGTGGAATTCCCGTATCTCCTCAAGAAGGGTCTTGTACCCTTGGCACCAACTCTCCAGCGAGGGCTGTTTCCCAACAGAGAAATCGTTGGTTCCCAGGTAGATGACTATGATGTCAGGGGTGTAGTCGGGGGTCCATTTGGGACCTTCGGCCTGGTCAAAAACGCCTGTGTATCGTACGGGCATGGTGCGTCCTGAATCTGCGTCTCCGTAATTGCGGGCTATGCCTCGGCCCGAGTGGGAGATACGGACAACATCGGCCTGGAAATATCGGCCCAGAATGCCGGAGTAACTCTTGTTGCAGTTCTCCTCCGAAAGCACGAAGGGGCAGTCCCGGTTGGGAGCTTCAACCCCGTAGCCGCAGGTGTAGGAGTCTCCAATAATCTCCATCACACGCTCTTTCCAGGGACGTGCCTGCAGAAGGGTGCCGTCTGTCTTGAAGGAGGAATACGTGATGCATCCGTATTCCCCTTCGCTCCTTTTCTGGATATAGACGGTATGTTCCCCTTTCTTCTTAAAGGTGCAGAGTTCCATCTCGCCCTCTCCCTGGGTCAGGTGGATCACGTTGTGGGCTTCCACGCCCGGCTCCTGGTCTACCCAGACATTCAGGAAGTCTTCACCACTCTCTTCGTACGCCAAAGAAAGGCTTTTGCCCTCAAAGCGGACAATGGCCATGGCGCCGCTCCAATCGGCCTTGACTGTGCCAGCGTCCCGAAGGAACCTTCCGATATAGGTCACTTCCGGAGTGTTGGCGGAGTATACTTTCTGTGCAAAACCCTGCAGGGATATCATTAGCAGGCCGAAGAGGATGAGCGTCTTTTTCATAATGCTGTGTATGGTTGTTCAAATTTAGACAAAAAACACTACTCTCACAAACGAATAATAGTATCTTTGTGAAAACCACATGATTTATGATACTGAATGCCAGTTTTGAGGAGTTGAAAAGCCATCAGCCTGGACGCTAATCTGAAATAGCAGCTTAACTACAGCTGTCCGCCGCCACCGTTGTAGGGGTTACCCCAGGGTCGGCAGGTGTTGGTGTTGAGCCAGTTGCCCCATCCGGTCCGTTTGTGGAAGGTACACTGCTCGTAGCTGGGTTGGAGGTTGCTGCGGAAGGGGTTGCCGGCAGCAATGAAGTCGTAGGTATAGTCGAATTGGTCAAAGAGACAGACGCTTAGCGAGTAGTGATCCAAGTGATCCACGCTGTTATTCACGTGCACGTAATGGATAAAGGCGTCGTCCAGAGCCCGGTCCAGGGTGGTGGAGATGGATGCAAACTCGGCATCGCCGGTCTCCCGGGCCAGTTTGTGGGCGTAGTCGGCCAGGTCAAACATAGGCAAAAGGATACCATTGACGGGGTCATCGTTGAGCAGATGGTAGCGGTACACGCTCACCGTGGCGCGGTCAATGGCCTCTTTCTGCGTGGGGTAGAGGGCCAGGAGGCGGTCGGCCAGGGGCTTGCAGGCGTCAATGATGGCATCGAGCTTGCTGGCGTGGATTAGTTTCAAGTCTCCATTCAGGGGCCTCTCCGGATAGTCATAACCCCTTTGCCAGTAGGGCGTGCTGCGCTCGATCATCTGGGCTACGGCGTCCTCGGTGTTTCCTGTG
>JAEEQI010000044.1 GCA_016285215.1 Bacteroidales bacterium
GAACAAAGGCTGTATCCATTCCTGATAGGTGGGATCAACGCCGTCCACGGAGAACGGATAATTAAATGCGGGTTCAATAATGGCACCAGCCGTCCACTTTGACTGATAATCCCCAGCAATATCACAAGTGTAAAGAGGATAAAACTCGTTGTCCATTACATGGCTGTTAGGAGTGGCTGAAGGGAAGAAGAAATAGACACCCATCTCATAGCGACCGGTCTCTTCATTCATCTTAATTCCCTTGCAGAAGATGCTGTAGGGATCGCCATCATAAATAAAGGAATAAACACCATTGGCATCCCAGTTGAGGTTTTCAAACCAATTAACAAAGGCAATATCCCAATTTTGTTCATAGACAAGATCGGCATCCATCATTTCCGTAAGACGATTGTCAAGGATATTCTTTTCCTCCAAAGCAACCAGTTCTTCGGTCTTTGCTTCTGCATAAGCAGCCTTGACAACCTCGATAGCGGCTTTCAGCTCGGATTCAGTCATCAGAACCTGCTCCTTGAGCGTCTCGATATAAAGCTCCTTGGCGGAAATCTCATTCATCTTGGCCTCAATCTGCTCGAGAATAATCTCAGAGACGGGCTCTACGCTGGCCTCAAGCTTGGCCAACTGGACCTGCTTGGTGATGAGCTGATGCTGAGCGGCATTCAGAGCGGTAACCTGAGCAGAGTACTTGAGCCAGATGTCGTTGATTTCCTTCTCTTTTTCGGCACCGAACTTGGCCATAGCCTTCATAAGAGATTCCTCTTCTTCGATGAGCTTTCTGGCCATCTTGATCTCATTGATCTCAGCTTCCATCTCTGCCTTGGCGAGTTTGTTCAGAGCGGCCTGTTTGTCGGCTTCGAACTGGGCAATCTCGGCCTCATACTGGGCAATGAGTTTCTCAAGTTCTGCCCTCTTGGCCAGCAGTTTTACCTGCTCTTCCTGGAGCTGAACCTGGGCAATCTGAACCTGTACTTCAATTAACTCGGCCTCTGCCAGTTTCTTGGCGGCCTCTGCCATGGCTATGGCAGCCTCGGCTTCTTTGAGTTTGGCCTCGGCGGCGGCAATGGCAGCCTGGGCATTGGCAAGGGTAATGGTAGCCTGTACGTTGGCCATGTTGAGCTCGGCCTGGGTTCTGATTTCCTCGGCACGGGCTCTGCGAATGTCCTTCACAGACTGCGACTCTTCGTTTTTTACGCAAGATCCGAGAACCAGGGCTCCCAGCATCATTGCGGCAAATAAACTCTTGTGTTGCATAGTGTTAAAATTAAGATTGTTAGTTATTAGTTGTTTAGTAAACTTCCTGTAATGGGGAAACGGCAGGCCCCTGCGGTCTTGAGGGCTGCAAATTAGGATTATTTATTCTTGTTTTGGCGGTTAAGTTGTTTTAGTGTTACTTCCTTATTCTCAATCTATTAGGCTAAAAATCCAACAGCCCTCGGAACGTTAAAACTGGTCCATTTACCTTACCATATCATTAATTCGGCTGCGTCTTTTTGCCCGTATTTCAAACACAAATATAATTGTTTTTCGCCATTTTGCAAATATTTTGAGAACTTTTTACAAAATCTTTTAAAACTTCAACGAGTCGCCTTTTTAATTTTAAAATTTTTTATTAGTCGTGCAGGGATTAGAATTTTTCAATTATTAGCACAAAAAAGTCCGCAAATCTTACGATTCGCGGACTTTTTATCACAATATGTAAGAAATGGCTACTTCACCATTCCGCTGAAACCCATAAAGGCCAGGGCCAGGATGCCCACGCTAATGATGGCAATGGGAACGCCCTTGAAGGCCTTGGGAACATTGTTGAGGGCCAGATGCTCGCGGATACCGGCAAAGATCACCATAGCCAGACCGTAACCCAGGGAAGTGGCAAAGGCATAAACCAGGGCCTGACCCAGGTTAAGCACGCCGCCGGGCACAAAGGCAAATTCCTTGGTAACCACGTTGATGGCCACACCCAGCACGGCGCAGTTGGTGGTAATCAGGGGCAGGAAGATACCCAGGGCCTGATACAGGCTGGGGCTCACCTTCTTGAGCACAATCTCCACCATCTGCACCAGGGCGGCAATGACCAGGATGAAGGCGATGGTCTGGAGGAAGGTAATGTTGAAGGGAACCAGCAGGTACTTATTAATAAGGTAGGTAACCAGCGTGGCCAGCGTAATTACAAAGCACACGGCCATAGACATACCCGTTGCGGTGGACAGTTTGTTGGACACACCCAGGAAGGGGCAGATGCCCAGGAACTGCGACAGGACGATATTGTTTACAAAAATCGCCGAGATAATGATAAGGAAGTACTCCATAGCCTAGTTCTTTTTAAGGTATTTGTTGAACAGAACCATCAGGTAACCCAGGCACAGGAAGGCACCGGGAGCCATCACAAAGGCCAGCATACCGTCGTGGCCGCCAATGAAGTTATAGCCAAAGGCCGATCCGGAACCCAGGATCTCGCGAACCAGGCCCAGCACGGTGAGCGAGGCGGTGAAGCCCAGACCCACGCCCAGACCGTCACAGGCGCTCTCTACTACGCCGTGTTTGTTGGCAAAGGCCTCGGCACGGCCCAGCACAATGCAGTTAACCACGATAAGCGGGATAAAGAGGCCCAGGGTCTCGTACATAGCGGGGGTGTAGGCCTGCATAAGCAGCTGCAGCAGCGTCACAAAGGTGGCAATGACCACAATATACACAGGGATGTGCACCTTGTCCGGCACCACGGGAGCAATGGCCGAAATGGCCATATTGCTAAGTACCAGCACAAAGAGCGTGGCCAGACCCATAGACAGGCCGTTGATGGCGCTGGTGGTAGTGGCCAGCGTAGGGCACATACCCAGCAGGAGTACAAAGGTGGGGTTGTTCTTGACAAGCCCGTCGGTAATCAGTTTGAACTTACTCATTGTCCTTTCCTCCTTCATTGTTTAGGGTAGCAAATACATTGAGAGCATTCTCTACCGCCAGGGTGTAGGCGCGGGAAGTGATGGTGGAAGCCGTGATGGCATCTACGTCACCGCCGTCCTTCTTGACGGAGAGTTTCTTGACGGAGGGGTTGAAGCCCTTCCACTGGTCCATAAACTTGGCGTCCGTATTGCACTTGGCACCCAGACCGGGGGTCTCGGAGTGCGAGAGCACGGAGGTATTGTAAACCACGCCGTCCGGAGTTACGCCCACTATGAGGGACAGGGGACCGCCAAAGCCCACTGTGGTGGACTCAATGGCATAACCCACCAGGTTGTCTCCGTCGGTGGCCGTGTAGTAGTGGCCTTCCTCGTTGTACTTCACTTCGGTGAAATGAGGCAGAACCTGGGCAATGGCCTTGTTGGTCTTTTCGGCCGCGGCCTTGTCAATGGGTTCCTTGGTGAGAACATAGGCACCGCCCAGAATGCCGGAGCAGAACAGGCAGGTAAGGCCCAGCACCAGAACCATATTGGTTAAATTGGATTTTGCAGCCATAATCTAGTTCCTCCCGAATTTTTTCTGTTTGAACCACATATTGAGCAGCGGAACCACAGAGTTCATAATAAGGATGGCGAAGCTCATACCTTCCGGATAAGAGCCAAAGTAACGGATCATCATAGTGAGGAAGCCAATGCCCACACCGAAGATGATACCTCCCTTCACGCTCATGGGGCTGGTTACGTAGTCGGTAGCCATGAAGCAGGCACCCAGCACGAGACCGCCAGTGAGAAGGTTGAAGATAGGATCCGTAAAGCGGGACGGGTCAATACCCCAGAAGATGAGGGAAGTGAGGGCCACGGTGCCAAAGATGCTCAGGGTAATCCAAGGCTTCACAACCTTGCGGATGCACAGGTACACGAAGCCGGCCAGCAAAGCCAGTACGCAGAACTCACCGGCACTTCCGCCCAGGTTGGCAAAGAGCATCTTGGAATAGGAATAGTCTCCGGCACCCATAATTTCCTGGATGGTGGAACCCTGAAGCAGGCCTTCCTGCACAGCACCCAGCGGCGTAGCACCGGAAACGGCATCCAGGCCGAAGAGCCCCTGCGGGGCGCTCCAGGTGGTCATATAGGTAGGGAAGGAAACCAGCAGGAACACACGGCCCACCAGGGCGGGGTTCCAGATGTTCTGGCCCAGGCCGCCGAAACTCATCTTGGCAACGCCGATGGCCACCACGGCACCAATGACCACCACCCACCAGGGCGTGGTATAGGGCAGGTTAAGGGCCAGCAGGATACCCGTAATAACGGCCGAAAGGTCTCCAATGGTGGAGGGCTTTTTAAGCATATACTTGGTGATGGCCCATTCCAGCAGTACGCAGGAGGCCACGCTCACGCCCATTACCACCATCTCCCTCCATCCGTAGAAGACGAAGGTGCAGATGACGGCCGGCAGCAGCGCAATCACCACATCCAGCATCAGGGACCTGGTGGAGTCCTTGGAGTGGATATGCGGAGAAGGAGATACTAATAACTTATTCATAGTAATTATTTTTTCGCACGAGCACGGATGGCACTCAGAACAAAGCCCTTACCTACGCGGATATTGTCCAGCAGCGGAATGTGGGCGGGGCAGGAATACAGGCAGCAGCCGCACTCGATGCAGTCCTGGGCGGCGTTGGCCTCGCAGGCATCCCAGTCGGCGTTCTTGGAGAGCTTGTTCAGGAGGAACGGCTCCAGACCCATAGGGCAGGCATCGGCGCACTTGCCGCAGCGGATGCAGTTGGTTTCCGGGGCGCGGCGGGTCTGCTTCTCCGTGAGGAAGAGCAGGGCACCGGTTCCCTTGACGGTGGCGGCATCCAGGTTGGCCACGGCGCGGCCCATCATAGGACCGCCGCTGATGATCTTGGCCGCATCGGCCGGGACGCCTCCCAGATAGTCGATGATATAGCTCAGGGGCGTACCCACGCGTACCAGCAGGTTGGCCTGCCGGGGGAAGCACTGGCCCGTTACGGTAACGGAGTTGTCCACAATGGGCTTGTTCTTCTGGACGGCGTCGTACACGGCCAGGGCGGTGGCCACGTTCTGAACCACGGCACCCACGCTGATGGGCAGGGCACCGGAACCCACCTGACGGTGCATCACAGCATCGATGAGCTGCTTTTCACCGCCCTGCGGATACATCATCTTCATAACCATCACCTCCATATTCTTGTAACCGAGCTTAGTTATGACCTCGTTGATATGGGCAATGGCCTCGGGCTTGTTTTCCTCGATGGCAATGGTGCAGGGAACATCTCCCATGGCTTTCTGCAGCAGGGCGGCACCCACCACCACCTGTTCTCCCTTCTCCAGGAGGGTTCGGAAGTCGGAGGTGAGGTAAGGCTCACACTCGCAGCCGTTGATGATTACGCGCTCGCACTTGGAGCCCGGAGGCGGGCTCAGCTTCACGTGCGTGGGGAAGGTAGCGCCACCCAGACCTACCACACCGCCCAGCTTGATTTTCTCCACAATGGCCTTGGGGTCTTCGGGGATGGCGGTGATGAGGGTGTCGGAGGTGTCAATACCTTCGGCCCATTCGTCTTCCTCAACGGCAATCTCAATGTGGGTGCTGGCGCGGCCGGCGAGGTCGGCGCGGGGGGCGATGGACTTGACGGTACCGCTCACGGAGGAGTGGATGAAGGCACCCACGAATCCACCGGGTTCGGCAATCACCTGGCCCACTTTGACCTTGTCGCCCACAGCCACGCAGGGCACGGAGGGGGCGCCAATGTGCTGGGCCACGGAGATATATACGGTAGGGGCCAGCGGCAACTGCTCAATGGCGCACTCCCGGGAAATCTTGTTGTCGTGCGGATGAACTCCGCCCATGGAGAATGTTGCTTTAGACATTTGCGGCCTCCTTTTCTTTCTGTTGACGTTCTTTGATGCGGGCTTTCACGGCCTCCTTGTCCAGGGGCTTGGGGAAGCCCACGCCGTGGATGGCGCCGGTGGGGCACATAGCCTCGCACTCGCGGCAGAGTTTGCACTTGGCGGGGTCAATGTAGGCCACATTGCCTTCTACGGTAATGGCTTCGTGCTTGCAGGTCTTGGCGCAGATGCCGCAGCCGATACAGGCGCTGGCGCAGGCCTTCTTGGCCACGGGGCCCTTGTCCTTGTTGACGCAGCTCACGAACATGCGCATGCCGCGGGGACCCTGGGGCCTAAGTTCGATGATGCGCTTGGGGCAGGCCTTGACGCAGGAGCCGCAGGCGGTGCACTTGGACTCGTCCACCACCGGCAGGCCGGTAACGGGATCCATAGAGAGGGCACCAAACTGGCAGGCGTTCACGCAGTCTCCGCAGCCCAGGCAGCCAAACGAGCAGCCCGTGTCTCCGGTGTACAGGAGCGATTTGACGTAGCAGGAGGGATAGCCGTCGTACTCGTTTACCTTGGGACGGGCCTCGCAGTTACCGTTGCAACGCACCACAGCCACCATAGGGGCCTTGGCCGTTACCTCGTAACCCAGGATGGCCGCCACCTTGGCCATGGTGTCGTTGCCGCCCACCGGACAGAAGTTGTTGTCCAGATTGGGGGCCTTCACCGCAGCCTCGGCAAACGCGCGGCAGCCGGCAAAGCCGCAGCCGCCGCAATTGGCACCCGGCATCACCTTCTCCACCTCATCGATGCGGGGATCCTCCTCTACCTTGAACTTCTGGGCCACCAGATACAGCACCAGGGCAAGCACAAGGCCTAAGACGGTCACCACCGCAACAGTCCAGATGATAATGTTTACCATAGTTATCCTTTTATTGTAAATATATATTCGTTCTTCAGCTTATCCCTGAAAAGATAAAGTGCCAGATAATACAGGCCGATGGAGGCCAGGCCAATCAATGCGGCGGGAACTTCCGCCACCCCAAAAGCCATCAGGCCCAGGATGACGCCCAGCAGCACCACCAGCGGAATGGCGTAGCAAAGCCACACCGCCTTGAAGCCCATAGATGCCTTGAGGAGCACTTCTACCTCGTCTCCTACCTTATAGAAGGCATAGGGATCGGTGGGCACCTCCACCGTTTTTTCGGCCAGTTCGGCCATAGTGCACAGACCGGCTATATGGCATTCCCCGCAAGCGGCGTGCTGCAGGATGGACACGGTGGTCACCTGCGGCGTAATGCGGGTTATCTTTCCCTTATGACTAATGCTTTCGGCCATCGGTCCAGGAGGTAAAAGGGTTTTTAAGGCCATCGTAGCTGGTAAGCCAGGCCTGTACGGCGCCCACTTTCAGGGGCACTTTGGCAACTACGGGAATGCGGTTTTCATCGGCCGACAACCAGAGGTGCAGGTTCTCGTCTCCCTCAAAGAGGGCGCCCTTCACCACCGAGCAGGAGAGGTGCCAGGCGTTGAGCCAGCCCTTTTTGCGAACCTTGATGTTTTCTATTCCGCTGGAGCGGACATAGACATCAAAAACGTTATCGTCTATGGCAAAGCGAACCTTGGTGGTGGCCCCGGGCTCGTACGATTCCTGAGGCAGGCAGCGGAAATAGTAGAGCAGGGAAATCAGATCCAAATCCCCTTCCTCAATGGGTATCTCCAGATGCTGGGGACCATTGTTTTCGAAGGTTACATCGGCCCTGATGATTCCGTCTTCCCAGTCGTAGTTGAAATCGTTGGAGGCGGTATAGCCGCCCTCGTAGGTGCTGCGGGTAAAACGCAAGGGGCGCAGGTCACTGGCCCGCACCCAACTATGGAGTTCTTCCCTGATTTTGTAGAAACGGTCAAAGAAAGGAGCCGTCCAGGCCCGGCAGTCCAGGTGAAAGGCCTCCTCCCCTTTACAATAATCGTTGAATACCCGGAGCCGGGCCGTTCCTACTTCCGTGTTGATGGCGCCCCATTTATACATTATGGTAAGGGATACGTCTTCTCCTTCCTGGAAGGGAACATTTTCCTGGGCAAAGGAGAACGGGGCCGCCAGGCAGATACAAAGTATGAGAATCCACCTACGCACGGGCTAGAAATCCTGCTGGTCTTCGAAATTGTAATTGTCTGCTGCGGGCTCGTTGGCGGCGCTGGCCACGGGACCCTGCTGCGCGTACACGTCCAGGCTCTGGTCCGGTTCTACAAACTTGACCTGGCCCGCCTTGTACTTCATCTCAATGTCACAGACCTCACCGTTACGGTGCTTGGCAATGCAGATATAGGCTTTCTCCTTGTCTTCCGGATTCTCGCTCATACCCACAAAGTCCGGACGGTGGATGAAGATGACCATATCGGCATCCTGCTCAATGGAACCGGATTCACGGAGGTCGCTCAGCTGGGGTTTACCGGTACCGCCGGTACGCTGCACGGCGTTACGGGACAGCTGGGACAGGGCTATGATGGGAATGTTGAGCTCTTTGGCGGTGGCCTTGAGGGTACGGGAGATGGCAGCCACTTCCTGTTCACGCAGGCCTCTTAATTCCACGGGGCCCTGCATAAGCTGGAGATAGTCCACCACTATGAGGCGCACGCCCTTCTGCTTGACCAGGCGCTTGGCCTTGGTGCGGAATTCCATAATGGGAATGCCCGGGGTATCGTCAATGTAGAGCGGAGCCTTGGACAGACGGCGCAGGGTTTCTTCCAGCTGGGTCCATTCATATTGCTCCAGTTTGACGCCGCCTTTGATCTTTTCTCCGGAGAGGCCGCTCTCGGTGGTGATGAGTCGCTTACCCAACTGGTCTGCGCTCATTTCCAGGGAGAACACGGCTACGGGCATATTGGCCTCAACGGCCGCATTGCGCGCAATGTTAAGGGCGAAAGCCGTCTTACCCACGGACGGACGGGCGGCCAGGATAATGAGGTCGCTCTTCTGCCAGCCCTGGGTAATGCGGTCTATGGACGGATAGCCGGAGGGAACGCCCGAGAGGCCGGTGGTGTTCTGGAGCTCTTCCAGGTTCTCCAGCACCGAGTTGATGATGGAGCCAATATCCTGGACGTCTCTCTTTACGTTGTTCTGAATGGCCGCAAACACCTTGGTCTGGGCGTTGTCAATGAGGTCGTCTACGTTGGTGGACTCGTCAAAGGACTGTTTCAGAATCTCGTAAGAGGCTTTGATGAGGTCTCTCTGGATGGTCTTCTGCTTGAGGATCTTGATGTAATACTCAATGTGGGCGGCGGCGGCAATGTTCTGGGACAGGCCGGCCAGCACCACGGGACCACCTATGGCTTCCAGGTTGCCCTTGGAACGGAGTTTCTCGCTTACCGTTACCAGGTCAATGGAGGCGTGCTCGTTCACCAGCTCCGACATAGCCTCGAAAATCATCTGGTGCTGAGGGTCGTAGAAGCACGACGCCGAGAGCTCCTCCATAGACTCGTCTATGGTGGAAGGCTCTACCAGCATAGCACCCAGCACGGCTTCCTCTACATCCAGGGCCTGCGGGGGTTTGTTCCCCATCAGGGTTTCCAGGTTGAGGGGCTCGGCTGAGCGGGATTTTTTTCTGGGCGTATCGGCCATTGGGGGCTACTATTCGAAGTCCGGGTTGATGATGATGCGGCCGCAGTGCTCGCAGATGATGAGCTTGCGGTTGGAAGCAATCTCTACGCGGCGCTGGGGAGTGATGGTGTTGAAGCATCCTCCGCAGGAGTCACCGTTGTAGATACCTACCACGGCCAGGTGGTTGTGCACGCTTTCGCGGATGCGCTCGTAGGCGCTCATAGTGCGGGCGTCAATCTTGGCGGCGCATTCCTCGCGGCGGGCGCGGAGCACGGCCTCTTCCTTGGCGGTCTCTTCCACAATGTTCTCAAGCTCTTCCTTCTTGGCCTTGAGGTCTTCCATACGGATGGCCAGGCGGTCCTTGAGCTCGTCTTGTTCGGCCTTCTTGTTGCCAATCTCGAAGCGGGTGTCACCGATGGTCTTCTCCTCAATCTGGCGGAGGAGTTCCTGGTTCTCGATCTCCTTGTTCAGGGAATCGTACTCGCGGGAGTTGGTGATGGTCTCCAGCTGGCGCTGGTATTTTTCAATGATGCTTTCGTGCTCGGAGATGGAGAGCTTGGCATCTGCAATGTTCCGGTTGAGCTGGTCCACCAGGGCGGAGAGAGCGGCGCTGCGCTCCTTGAGGGTGGAAATTTCTTCTTCCAGGGCCGCTACCTCTGCCGGCAGTTCGCCTCTCAGCTGGATAATCTTGTCAATCTCGGAATCCGCAGCCTGGAGCTGGTAGAGGGTCTTGAGCTTTTCCTCCACGGGCATATCGGAATCGGCGAAACTTTTCTGCAGCGACACAAAAGTTTCCCTGTTGTCGATGGGGGCCTCCACTTTCTTGGCGGCGGTGGGTTTCTTGGTACTTGCCATAAAATTTATCAATCGATTGTTACTTGTTTACAAACCAAAGTAGTGGACAGGGTTGCTCCTGCCCATATTGGCACTTTTGTAGCTTGCAAAGGTAGGAAATTTTTTCCGTAACTCTGCCAAGAAAATGTCTACAATCTCCACTTCGCTTTCAAAATGGCCGATATCCATAACCATAAAGCCGTCCGGAGTGAAGAAATTGTGGTAGGAAATGTCTGCCGTGATGTACAGCTGGGCACCTTTGGCCATAGCCAGCTGGATTTCCGAACCGCCGCTGCCGCCCAGCAGGGCCACCTTGGTAATGGGGGTCTCCAGGGGCTTGGAGCTGCGGATTACGCCCAGGTGAAAACGCTCTTTCACATAGGCCAGGGCCTCGAGGCCGGTCATAGGCTTTTCAAACTCGCCAATGCAGCCCAGGCCCACGGTGCCGTCTTCTTCCGGCACCATAATGCCCACGTTCTTGAGGGAGAGGCGACGGGCCATGGCTCCGCTCACGCCGGCTATCACTTTGTCGGCCGTGGTGTGGGCGGCATAAACGGCCACTCCGGAGCGCACCGCCTGCATAATGGCGGCGCCCACAGGGTCTTTGCTGTCTATGCGCTTGATGCCCTTGAAGATGAGCGGGTGATGGGTCACCACCATATCGCAGCCCTTTTCCACCGCCTCCTTCACCAGCTCGGGCGTGCAGTCGAAGCCCACCATAACACCGTGCACTTCGTCTTCCGGCGAGCCTATGATGAGCCCGCTGTTGTCCCAGCTTTCCTGGATGCGGAGCGGAGCAAATACCTCCAGCGCCGCGGTAATGTCCCCTACTTTCATAAGGCTTTGCGTACTTGAACCAGTTCTTCGCGGATGCCCTGCAGGATGCCGATGGCCTTCACGCGCTTGTCCACCGTGCGGCGGTCTTCCGTAAGACGCTGCTTGGTGCCCTCCAGGGTAAGGCCCTGGTTTTTCAGAAGATACTGGATCTGCTTGAGGGTCTCAATATCTTCCGGGTGATACAGGCGGTTGCCCTTGGCATTGCGCTGGGGCTTGATGAACTTTTCAAAATAGTTGCTCCAGTAGCGTACGGCCGAGGCATTTTCCCCCAGCATCTCCGCTACTTCGCCCATAGTGTAAATCATTTTAGCCATAACCCTACAAATTTACGTGCAAACCGAGAGAAAAGCAAAATATTTTTTTGCTTTTCCGAGGCGCAGCCGGAAATGCCCAACGAAGTTGGGAACTTAACAAAAAAACGGGGATTTATCCCCGTTTAGTTGGTTGATGCGAAAAACTGCGTCGCGGACCTTCGGCCTCCAGCCATTTCTCGTGGTCAAACGCCTCCCCGGGGAACGCGTACGGCCCGTCGTGCTCAATGCCAAACGCCATATACGTAATGGGCAGTCCCATCTCCAGAAACATCTTCTCGTAGAAGGTCTGCACCTGCGTCACCACCTCCGGACAGGAGGCATCCTTGTACACGTCGGTGCTCTGGAAATGGACGGGCAGATGATTCACCTGACACACCGCCTGGGTGTACTCGTAAAGATAGCGGGAGTCGGTTTTCAGATGAACAACTCCATTGGGTTTGAGGAACTTACGGTAACGCTCCAGGAAAAGCGGAGAAGACAGGCGGGCGTTCTCGGAACCGCGGAGCTGAGGGTCGGAGAAGGTAAGCCAGATCTCGGAAACTTCTTCCGGGCCGAAGAACGCGTCAATGAACTCGATGCGGGTTCTCAGGAACGCCACATTGGGCAGGGCATTCTCGGTGGCAAACTTGGCGCCTTTCCACAGGCGGGCACCCTTGATGTCCACGCCAATGTAGTTGATATGGGGATTGCGGAGTGCCAGGGCTATGGTGTAGTCCCCTTTTCCGCAGCCCAGTTCCAGCACTATGGGGTTGTTGTTGCCAAACATTTGAGCCCCCCAGTTGCCCTTGATGGGATGGTCATTGAGCTTGAGCTCCTTGGAGCCGGGTTCCTTGGCCAATACCTTGGACGCATCCGGCTGCAGCAGGCAGCGGAACGTCTCGTTCTCGGCAAATTTCTTGAGTTTTCCGTGTCCCATCAGTCTCTGTGCTTTTTAACTACCAGACCCATTCCGCGGAGCGGGAGCACCTGGGCGCGGTCCTCGGCCCGGATGGTCAGGGTCCATACCCCGGGCTCTACCGGACGCACATCGGCCCGGTAAGGCTCATAGATATCCTTGGTGTAATACGTCGAGCGCTCTCCCTGGAGGGGAAGGTATACTTTTTCCACCATCACGGAGTCCGAGGGCGAGCGCCATTCGGCCCTTAAAAGCGCGTTGGGCTGCAGGGTGATAATCTCCGTGTGGGTGCCTTCCAGGCGGGTGAAGAGGTCAAAATCGTAGGCGGCGGTGGTGTCGCTCATATCCACGGTGAACACGTACGGTCCCGCCCCGCGCACAAACTGCTCGGTGGAGAGCGGCTCCCGGCAAGAGGCCAGAAGCACCAACAGGAGGGCTAGGGCTACTTTTCTCACTGAGCTTTCTTCTCCTTGTTGCGGTTCCGGTTGCGGTTGCGGCGCTTCTTCTTCTTTTCGGGATCGAAGCGGTTGATGGCGTCTTCGCCCTGTCCGGTCACAAATTCAGGGGCCGAAACATCCTCCTGACGAAGGGTTTCGGGCTTCTCGCCGCGGCGGTTCATGGCCTGGATCTCACGCACTTCGTCGGCCGTGAGGGCAAACGTCTGGGCCAGAGAGCCTTTCTCGTAGGAGAAATAGAGCGTTTCGGCCAGGATGTCCGTCTTCACCAGCCAGGCCTGGCCGTCTTCCAGTTCCAGCGGTTCCACCACGCGGGGGATGCGGGAATGGGCGTCCATATAGGCGGCCACTTCGTAATTGAGGCAGCACTTGAGCTTGCCGCACTGGCCGGCCAGTTTCTGCGGGTTCAGAGAGAGGTCCTGCGTACGGGCGGCCGAAGTGGTAATGGACTTGAACTCAGTGATATAGTTGGCGCAGCAGAGTTCGCGGCCGCACACGCCCAGACCTCCAATGAGGCCGGCTTCCTGGCGGGCGCCAATCTGCTTCATTTCCACGCGGATATGGAACTCCTCGGCAAAGTCCTTGATGAGCTGGCGGAAGTCCACGCGGCCGTCGGCAATGTAGTAGAAGATGGCCTTGGTACCGTCTCCCTGGAACTCCACGTCTCCAATCTTCATCTCCAGACCCAGGTTGTTGGCCAGCACGCGGGAGCGGATCATGGTTTCCTGCTCGCGGGCAATGGCTTCCTGCCAGCGCTGGATGTCAAAGGGACGGGCCTTACGGTAGATTTTCTTGAGCTCCTGCTTTTCGGGGTCAATGCCCTTGCAGCGCATCTGGCGGCCCACAATGGGACCTTCCAGCGTTACAATGCCCAGGTCGTGCCCGCTGGCGGCTTCCACCACCACCAGGTCACCGGTCTTGATGCTCTGGCCCGAGGCGTTCACATAGATGCCCTTACGGGTATTCTTGAAGCGAACCTCGTAGTAGTTGCCCCACTGCTCCTGGGAAATGCCCTTGAGCACGTTGTACACTTCCAGCTTGCAACAGCCCTGCCGGTAGCGGATATCGTTTTCGCCGGTTTCCTCGTCCGTTACAATGGTGCAGCCGCGGAAACAGTCGTATTGAATGGACTCGTTAGAATAGTCGTTCATAACCTATATAGTTGGTTCACCAAATGGGTGAAAAGGATTTTCTGATTCACGTTACGCTCCAGCAGCAGCAGGGAGCGGTCCAGGCATTCCAGCGCCTTGCGCGGGAAAGTTGGTTTAAGGGCCGAAGACAGGCGTCCGTACCACTCCCGCTCCCCTTCCGGGATGTGAGCCAGCTGGGGGCTCTTCTGCAGGAGGAACAGGCGGCGGAGGTCTTCGGCGGCCAGCCGGCAAAAGGTCTTCTGCTGCTCGCGGACCTTGAGGTCGGCCACGGCGTCGCCGGTTTCCAGGGCCTTCAGCAGATCCTTCTGGGCCACGGCCTCCAGGAGGTCGTGGAAGAGGTCCTGCAGCACGGCGTTGCCGGCTACTTCGGCCTGATGTACCTCGGCGTCGGCCTCGGGCGTAAGCGGTTGTACCCGCATATGCAGGCAGCGCGAGGAGATGGTCTGGAGCACCTTCTCGGGAGCCTGGGTGATGAGAACGAAGAGCGTTTTCTGCGGCGGTTCCTCCACCATCTTGAGGAGGGCGTTGGCCGCCTGCACGTTCATCTTCTCCGGGAGGTACAGCACCACCGTGCGCCAGCCTCCCTCAACGGCACTCAGCGACAGGCGCTCCAGCACACTGCGGGCCTCGTTCACGGAGATGCCGGCCTGCTTGCCTTCGATGCCAATGGCACTGTAGAGCTCGTTTTCGTAGAAATAAGGGTTCTGCAGCAAAAGCTCCCGGAAGGGGGCAATGAACTGCAGCGATACGGGTTTGTCCGGTCCCGCTACCGGGAACACAAAATGGATGTCCGGGTGGATGAGCTTCTTCACGCGGGGATTGCCGCCGTAAAGCTCTTCCAGGAAATTCAGCACCAGCGGAAAGGCGCAGCCTCCGTCGTCCTGGTGCAGGAGCAGGGCGTGCGGAATGTGGCCGCTCTCCACCATCTGGTGCAAAGCGTTCATGACTTCCGTATTCCCGTAAACTCTCATTTTTCCCTTTGACCCACAAAGCGGGCCAGTTTTTCAAGATACTCTTTATCCTTGGACTCCGGCAGCACGTGCAGATAGGAGATACCCATCTCCACGTGATTCTCCATCTCGGCCACCGCCAGGGAAACGCCATCGTGCTCCTTGACAAAGGCCGAAACCTCCGCAGCCAGCGACGGATCGTCGGCTATGCGGGCCACCAGGCCCCGGATGCGTTTTTGCTCTTCGGGCGAAACCTGCTCCAGCGCGCATAGCAGCGGCTGGGTAATCTTCTGTTCCAGGAGATCGATGCCCACCGGCTTGCCCAGGGCTTCCGCCGCATCTGAATAATCAAAGATATCATCCTTGATCTGGAAGGCCAGGCCCAGCTGGACGGCAAAGTCTCCCATGGCACGGACCACGCTTTCCTCGGCCCCTACGGAGATAGCGGCCGAAAGGGCCGTAGACTCAAACAGGGAGGCGGTTTTTCCGTAGATAATGCGCAGGTAATCGGCCTGGGTGGTGTCTCCCGAGGTGGCTTTCTGCATCTGCAGGAGCTCGCCTTCCGTAAGATGGCCCAGGGTCTGGGCAAAGAGCCGGAGCACGCGGTCGGTCTCCCGACGGGCCCCCAGAATGAGCCGCAGACATTTCTGCAGCCAGTAATCGCCTATCAGCACGGCCGCAGAGCCTCCCAGCAGGGAAGCTACCGTAGGCATACCCCGGCGCTCCGTGGCACCGTCCACCACATCGTCGTGCAGGAGGGTGGCGTTGTGCAGGAGCTCCGTAGCGGCCGCATAACGGTACGTATCCTCGGGCGGCGGCGTTGCGGCTCCCGCCGCCTCGGCCACCAGTAAGGCCAGGATGGGACGCATCATCTTGCCCGGATGCTCCCGCAGGCTGCGGTTGGTACTATCCCGGAGC
>JAEEQI010000215.1 GCA_016285215.1 Bacteroidales bacterium
ACTACCGTGAAGCCTCTCCGGCAGACGTCATCAAGGCCGCCAGGAAGACCGGCAAAGTGGGACTGGTGCTGGCCGGAAGCAAGCTCATCATAGCCTCTGACGGCTTGGTGGCAGAAGGGATGGCAAAGGACCTTCTGGAAGACGCCTCCATTGCCAAATACGGCGTGGACCTTAAGAAGATGGCCAACACGCTGGCCCAGGAAGGGATTAGCCTGGAGGGCAAGTGGAACGACATTGAGCTGATGCACTATGTGCTCAATCCCGAGCGCAGTCACGAGCTGGCGGCCCTGGCGCAGACCTATCTGGGCGTGGCGCTGGAAGAATCCGCCGCTCCGGTGCAGACGGGCTCCCTCTTTGACGACGCCCCCGAGGAGGACGACTCCCCGCGTTTCAAGGAGGCCGCCGTGCTCATTCCCCTGGGAGACAAGCTCCGGGAGAACCTTCCGGATTTCTACGACAGTATGGAAGAGCCCCTGGCCAAGGTCCTGGCCCAGATGGAAAGGGACGGCGTCAAGGTGGACCTCTCCCAACTCAAAGTCTTTGCCGACCAGCTCAGAAAAGAACTCGCCGAGCGCGAAGCCCGCATAAGGGAAATGGCCGATGAGCCAACCCTCAACATCTCCTCCCCCAAGCAGGTGGGAGACCTTCTGTTTGACAAACTCAAACTGGATCCCAAGGCCAAGAAAAGCGGCAACAAGAGCCAGTACACCACCGACGAAGCCACCCTGGTGGCCATAGCCGACCGTCACCCCATAGTGGACGAAATCCTGGAGTTCAGGGCCGTCAAGAAACTGCTGTCCACCTACATTGAGCCCTTCCCTTCGTACATTTCCGAGAAGGACGGCCGGGTGCACACCACCTTCAACCAGGCCCTCACCGCCACCGGCCGCCTGTCCAGCTCCAACCCCAACCTGCAGAACATTCCGGTACGCACGGAGCGCGGAAAGGAGATTAGAAAAGCCTTTGTTCCGGGCATCCCCGACGGGCTCATCGTAAGCGCCGACTACTCCCAGATTGAGCTGCGCATTATGGCGCACCTCAGCTGTGACGCCCACCTCACGCAGGCCTTCCGCGATGGAGTGGACGTACACGCCGCCACCGCCGCCAAGATCTTCAAGATTCCGGTGGAGGAAGTCTCGCGAGAGCAGCGCGGTATGGCCAAGACAGCCAACTTCGGCATTATGTACGGCATCTCCTCCTTCGGCCTGGCCCAGCGGCTGCATCTTTCCCGCAGCGCCGCCAAGGAGCTCATAGACGACTACTTCACCGCCTTCCCGGCCATCCGTTCCTTCATTGACGACAGCATTGCCTTTGCCCGCGAGAACGGCTATGTGGAGACCCTCTTCGGCCGCCGGCGGTACCTGCCCGATATTTCGGCCCGGAATGCTACGGTGCGTGCCCTGGCCGAGCGAAACGCCGTCAACGCCCCCATCCAGGGGACTTCGGCCGATATCATCAAACTGGCTATGATCCGCGTGGCCCAGAAGCTCAAGGAGAGCGGCCTCAAGAGCCGGATGGTGCTGCAGATTCACGACGAACTGCTGTTTGAGGCACCCGCCGCCGAGGTGCCGCAGCTGCAGGCGCTGGTGAAAGACGCTATGGAGAATGTAATGAAGCTCTCGGTTCCCCTCACCGTGGAATGCAGCGCCGGAAACAATTGGTTGGAAGCCCATTAGCAGATATGGAGAAAAAAGAGAAAGAACTGGTAGAGAAAGCTATGCAGGGAGACCAGATGGCCTTCCGTATGTTGTACCAGATGCACGAAAAAGCGGTCCGCGGTCGCGTGAGCGGCTATTTCCATTGGAAGGCCGATGTAGATGACGTGGTGCTGGAGAGCTTCCAGAAGGCTTTTTCGGCCCTTCAGGGCTTTGACACTTCCCGGGAATTCCGCCCTTGGCTGCTCACCATTGCCACCCGTACGGCGCTGGACCATCTGGAGAGCATCAAGCGCGAGACGGAAAAGAAGGAAGGGGCCGATAACGACCACCCCCTCACGGACTACACCCCCGAAGAGGAGATTATCAACGACGAGGTGCACGAGCGCCTGATGGGCTTCATTGACGAGCTCCCGTCGCTGTACAAAGACGTAATGATCAAGTATATGATAGAGGAGCTGGAATACGAAGAGATTGCCAAGGAACTGGACCTGGAGCTTAACACCGTGCGCACGCGCATCCGCCGCGGCAAGCAGCACCTGGCCCAAATGATGTTAAGGGGGGAAGTGGAATGACGGCTACCGAGTTTTTGACCTTTCTGAAGGACAGCTTTGAGCTGACCCCTCTGCAGGAAGAGCGCTTCACTGCACTGGACACCCTGTACCGGGAGTGGAACGCCCAAATCAACGTAATATCCCGTAAAGACATAGACGGCCTGTACGACCACCACGTCCTCCACTCGCTTGCAATTGCCAAGTATCTGGGAACGCAGGGAATGGAAGAGGAGTTCTCCAAGGCAACCGTTCTGGACCTGGGAACCGGCGGCGGATTCCCCGGCATTCCCCTGGCCATCCTATACCCGGAGGCACAGTTTGTCCTGTGCGATTCCGTGGGCAAGAAGACTATTGTAGCGGAAGCTGTTTCCAAGGCCCTGAAGCTGGACAACGTGCAGGTGGTCAATGCCCGCGCAGAGTCCCTGGGCCGCAACTTTGACTTTGTGGTTTCCCGCGCCGTGGCCTCGCTTCCGGACTTCTATCCCTGGGTAAAAGGCCGTTACAACAAGGGCATCCTCTACCTCAAGGGAGGCGACGTAAACGAAGAAATTGCCCAGGTTATGGCCCGTTACAAGCTGCGCCGGGGCAGCGTTCACACCTGGCCTGTCTCTTCCTGGCTTCGCGAAGACTACTACGACGGAAAACTGGTTATTCACATTGAAAAATAATTTTGCAGTTTCGTCTAGAATTACTACCTTTGCAGTCCTTACGCGAAAAATATAAAAAAGAGATATTATGAAAAGAACAT
>JAEEQI010000045.1 GCA_016285215.1 Bacteroidales bacterium
GCCGCTACAACCCGGCCGGACGCCTCTCGGTGAGCGTTCCCCGCAGCGTGGGCCAGATTCCGGTGTACTACAACCGCAAGGTTCCGTACAGCCACGACTACGTGGAAGAAAGCGCCGCCCCGCTGTATCCGTTTGGCTACGGACTCAGCTACACCACCTTTGAGTACAACAACCTGCGTGTGGAAGGCACCACCGTCAAGGTGGACGTAACCAACACCGGTAACTTAGCCGGCGATGAGGTAGTGCAGGTGTACATCCGCGACCTCGTGGCCTCCACGGCCCGTCCCCGCAAGCAGCTGTGCGCCTTCCAGCGCGTGAAGAGCATCCCGGCCGGACAGACCGTAACCGTTACCCTGCCGCTGGAGCGCAGCGCCTTTGAACTGGTGAATCCCGCTATGCAGCGCGTGATAGAGCCTGGAGAATTCGAAATCCAGGTGGGCGCCTCCTCCGAAGATATCCGACTGAAACAAACGATCAATTATGAATAGCCTCCTCCTTCTTCTGGCCACGGCCGTCCTTCCCTACTGGCAGGACATCCAGGCCACCAGTGTGAACGCCCAGACCCGGCGCACGGAAGTCATCTACTACCAGGACCGGGCCGATGCCCTTACCAAAGGCTTCCGCCAAAGTGAGAACTACAAGAGCCTCAACGGAACCTGGGACTTCAAGTACTACGATGACCACCGCCAGATGCCGGAGCAGACCGCCGGCATCCAGTGGGACAAGATTCAGGTTCCCGGCAACTGGGAGGTGCAGGGCTGGGGTACGGCCATCTACACCAACATAGCCTACGACTTCTGCCCGGTGAATCCCGTGCCCGGCGTACTGCCGGAGGCCGTCCCCGCCGCCTACTATCACCGTACCTTCACCGTGCCGGAGGGCTGGAAGGGCCGTGAGGTCTTCCTCAACCTGGCCGGAACCAAGAGCGGCACCTACGTGTACGTGAATGGAGAAGAGATTGGCTACTGCGAAGACTCCAAGGACCTGGCCCGCTTCCGCATCACGGACGCCCTCAAGGCCGGAGAGAACGAGCTCGTGCTCCGGATATACCGCTACACCCAGGGCTCCTGGCTGGAGTGCCAGGACTTCTGGCGCCTTTCCGGCGAGGAGAGAGACGTTTACCTCTCCAGCGAGAAGACCCTGAGCGGCTTTGACTTCAGTGTGATCTCCACCACCACGCCGGACTTCCAGACCGGCCTGTTCCAGCTCAAGATGCACGCCGATGCCCCCACCGAGGTCTTCTACGAGCTGCTGGACGGCAGCGGAAAGACGGTAGCCGACGCCGTCTTCGAGTTCTCCGGAGACATCTCCACCGTGATGGACAGCATTGCCGCCCCGCGCCTGTGGAGTGCCGAAACTCCTAACCTGTACACCCTCCTGCTCCGCGTGAACGGTGAGTACACCCGTTTCCACGTGGGCTTCCGCCACCTGGAGATTGCCACCGTCAAGGACGGAGACCGCGAGGTCAAGGCCTTCCTGGTCAACGGCCAGCCCGTCAAGTTCAAAGGCGTGAACCTGCACGAGCACAACCCTTACACCGGTCACTATACCACCAGGGAGAACATCCTGGAAGACCTCAAGCTTATGAAACTGGCCAACATCAACGCCATCCGCACCTGCCACTATCCGCAGCAGCGGGAGTTCTATGAGCTTTGCGACTCCCTGGGCTTCTACGTCTACGACGAAGCCAACATAGAGACCCACGGTATGGGCTACAACCCCAAGACCACCCTGGCCACCAAGCCCGAGTGGCTCACCAAGCATATGGACCGTACCCTCAATATGTACTACCGTACGGCCAATTATCCGTCCGTGACCATCCTGTCGCTGGGCAACGAAGCCGGTAACGGCACCAACTTCTACGAGACCTACAAAGCCCTCAAGGCATTGGAGAAAAACGGCCAGAACCGTCCCGTGGTATACGAAAGGGCCGAAAGGGACTGGAACACCGACTTCATCAACCCTATGTATCCCGGCGCCGAATGGTTCCGCCGGATGGGAGAGCAGGAGAGCGGACGCCCGGTGGTGCCCTGCGAGTATTCGCACGCTATGGGCAACTCCAACGGCTCGCTGGACTGGCAGTGGGACCACATCTACGCCCACAAGCACCTGCAGGGTGGCTTCATCTGGGACTGGGTGGACCAGGGCCTGTATGACGCAGAGCGCGGCTGGACCTACGGCGGAGACTACGGAGAAAACGCACCCTCCGACGCCAACTTCTGCTGCAACGGCCTGGTAAACCCCGACCGCGATCCGCACCCCGCCTTCTACGAGGTCAAGCACCAGTACCAGAACATAAGCATCCGCGCCGTAGATGCCCAGAACGGCATCTTTGAAATCTTCAACCGCCACTACTTCACAGATCTGAGCAAGTACAGCGTGAAGTTCTGGGTAGAGCGGGACGGCAAGCGCCCCTTCTGGTGGTTCAGCCGCAGGAAGCAGTTCCACACCGCCCCCCAGACGGCCGAACAGTTCAAAGTGCGCCTGCCCAAGATGAAAAAGCCCGGCGAATACCGCATCTTCTTTGAAGTATCGGCCGCCGAAGACCTGACCCTCATAGAGAAAGGCACCGTCGTCGCCTGTGACGAGGTCCTCCTCCAGAATACTTCGTCCCGGAAAGAGCGCGTGGCCAAGGGCAACCTGGAAATGACCAACGGAGACACCCAGATTGTGGTGCGCGGCACCAGCGTGGAGTTTGTCTTTGACAAGGCCGAAGGCTACGTCAAGAGCTGGAAGGTAAAGGGCGCAGATATGGTGGATCCTTCGTTTGGCATCCGTCCCAACTTCTGGCGCGCCCCCATTGACAACGACTACGGCAACTACGCTCCTATGCGTACGGCCCAGTTCAAGGAACCCGGCAAGCCCGAATCCGTGAACGCAGCCAAACAGGCCGACGGCACCGTGGTCATTACCGTCAAGGGCAGCGGCGTCCGTGCCGCCGAGACCTATACCCTCTACCCCGACGGCACCCTCAAGATAGCCGTAGAAACGGCTCCCGGCAAGGACAAGAACGTAGAAATCCCCCGCCTGGGCTTCCGCTTCCGGGTGGCCGACGACGCCTTCAAGTACTATGGCCGCGGCCCGGTGGAGAACTACTGGGACCGTTCCTCCTGCACCTTCAAGCGCATCTGGAAGTCCAGTGCCAGCGAAGAATACTATCCTTACGTGCGGCCGCAGGAGTGCGGTCACCACACGGAGACCGAATGGCTGGCCATTGGCCCGCTCACCGTGGTGCGCGGAGCCGAGCCGTTTGAGTTCAATGCCCTCCGTATGAGCATAGAAGACCTGGACGGCGGTATGGTCAAATCCCAGACCCACCTCTGCGACGTACCCGTCCGGGACTACACCGAGGTATGCATAGACTACCGCCAGAGCGGCGTGGGCGGCTACGACAGCTGGGGCGCCCGCCCGGAAAAGACCCGCACCCTCTGGAGCACCGAGAGTTACCGTTACAACTTTACCTTCACCCCCGAAAAGGTGAGAAAAGCCAGTCAGTATGAATAAATGGATTTCGGCCCTGGTCCTGGCGCTCTGCGCCTGCAGCCAGGTAACACCCCCCGCACCCTACGGGACCTGCCCCACATCGGCCCAGGTTGCCTGGCACCGACAGGAACTGCTGATGTTTTACCACTTTGGCCAGGCCACTTACTCCGGCAACGACGGAGAGAACGATACCTGCAACGGCACGCCCTGGAGCGAAGAACTGCTGCTCAAGAACTACGCAGCCCATAACCTGAATGTGGACCAGTGGGTTAAGGTAGCGGCGCAGAACGGCTTCAAGGAAGTGATCCTCACGGCCAAGCACCACGACGGCTTCTGCCTCTGGGACAACCCCGAAAGCACGGCCGACATTGCCAACGAGGCCTGCGTAAACCACCAGGATGTGGTTCAGGCGGTTCGCGACGCCTGCAACAAATATGGTGTCAACCTGGGCATTTACCTCTCGCCCTGGGACCGCACCATCGAAGTGGCCGGACTGGACATTGCCACCTACGAAGAGAAGTACAAGCACGCCGTGAACGACCTTATGACCCGCTACGCTCCCGTGGTGGAGTTCTGGTTTGACGGCAACCACGCCGGCGCCTTTGACTGGCCGTCCGTGAACCGGGCCGTCCTGGACGTGAATCCGGACTGCCTCATCTTCTCCGACGGCGGCCCCGGCTGCCGCTGGGTTGGCAACGAGGAAGGCCGGGCCGGAGAGACCAACTGGAACACGCTCAATGTAAAGGAGCGCGGCATCACCCCCGGACACGCCCCGGGAGACTACCACACTTATCTGGGACAGGGAGACCAGGGCGGCAGCCAGTGGGTCCCCACCGAGTGCGATTTCTCCATTCAGAACATCAGAGACCCCGACGGCTGGTTCTATGACCCTACGGACCGCGTCAAGACGCCCGAGGAGCTGCTGGCCATCTACTACACCAGCGTGGGCCGCGGCGGCATTTTCCTTATGAACGTACCCCCTTCTCCGGAAGGCATCATCGGCCCGGCCGAGGTAGCTTCCATCGAGGGCTTCACCGCCCTGCGGGAGAAGGTGTTTGGCACCAACCTGGCCCAGGGCGCCACGGCCCAGGCCTCGGACAGCCGCGGAAAAGGTTATGAGGCAGGCCAAATTCTGGATGCCGACTACGACAGCTACTATGCCGCCCCCGACGGGGTTAAGGAAACCGACCTGGAAGTATTCCTGAATGGGGAAAAGACCTTTAACCGCGTAATGCTGCAGGAGTACATCCCCCTGGGCCAGCGGGTAGAATCCTTTAAGGTGGAAGTCCACGAAAACGGAGAATGGACCGCCTGGGGAGAAGGCACCACCATCGGCCACAAGCGCATCCTATTGGGACGCACCGTTACGGCCGACGCCGTCCGCATTCACATTAAAGCACTGGCCTGCCCGCTCATCAACGGGTTCGGCCTTTACAATGATACCATAATAACCACACTATGAAGAACGTTGCACTAGCCCTGGCCAGCGGCGGTCCGCGCGGATTTGCCTACATTGGAGCCATTGAAGAGCTGCAGGCCCGGGGTTATACCATCACATCGGTAGCCGGCGCCAGTGCCGGTTCGCTGGTGGGTGGCATCTTCGCGGCCGGCGGGCTGCAGGCCTTCAAGGAATGGCTCCTGGGCCTGGATCCCGTAAAAATTATGGCCCTGATGGATGTGTCCGTGAGTAAGAACCACCTGGTCAAGGGAGAAAGGATCATCAACGAGATCAAGGCCAAGGTGCCGGATGTCAATATCGAAGACCTCCCCATCCCCTTCACGGCCATCGCCACCGACCTCTTCACCGGAGAGGAGGTGATTTTCAGGGAAGGACCGCTGTTTGACGCCATCCGCGCCTCCATCTCCATCCCGTCTATGTTCAAGCCCTTCATCTGGAAAGGCCGCACGCTGGTAGACGGCGGTATGGTGAACACCCTGCCCGTCAACCGCGTACAGCGCACTCCCGGAGACATTCTGGTAGCCTTCAACGTAAACCAGATCGATGCCGCCGAGATTCAGGGCTTCCTGGACAGCCGGGCCGAACTGGAGTACGAGAAGAACGACAGCGACAACAGCCTCGTGAGCCGCATCCAGGCGGGTCTCCGCCAGCGGCAGCTGGAGGCTTCGGCCAGTGACAGCTGGATTCCCGTGGGGGCCGATGACAACTTTGCCTCCATCCTCCAGCGCAGCTTTGGCATTATGAACTGCACCATTGCCCGGATGGGCATCGAGAATACCAAGCCGGATATTCTGGTGAACCTCCCTTACGACTCCTACCACGGCGTGTACGGTTACTCCCACGCCCAAGAAATAGCCACCCTGGGCCGCCAGCTTATGGCACAGGCCCTGGATCAATACGAGAACAAGTAATGGGTAAACCCGTCACCATACTGGACATTGCGCGGGAAGCGGGGGTCTCCCCTTCGCTGGTTTCCTTTGTGCTCAACGGCAAAAACCGCGTGAGCGAGCAGACCCGCGAGCGTGTCCTCAAGGTGGCGGCCCTGCTGGGGTACCAGAGAACGGAAAGCCAGACCGGGGCCGAATGGCCCGCCGCCCGTCTCATTGGCGTGGTGGTCCCCGATATGGAGACCTTCGGCCCCTGGATGCAGCAGCTGGCGCACTGCGCCTTCGGCCTGGGCTATACCCTGCAGTTTGCCTCCTTCGAGACGGATCCCGTCAAGTTCTGCCACCTCGTGAGGGCCTTTTCCGGCACCCAGGGGCTCATTATGGCCGAACCTCCCCGCGGAGACCAGGACTGCGAACTGGCGCTTCGGCAATGTCCCATTCCTTACGTAATCCCGGAAGGTGAAAGACCTGACCAAACTATAAAAAAACTGATTGAAAAGATATGAGTAAGCTTATTATTGAAGGGAAGCCCCTTCCTCAAATGCCCTGGGAAGACCGCCCGGCCGGCTGCAACGCACCCCTCTGGCGCTACAGTGCCAACCCCGTGATTCCCCGTGACCTTCTCCCGGATTCCAACAGCATCTTCAACAGTGCCGTTGTTCCGTTCAAGGACGGTTTCGCCGGCGTTTTCCGCTGCGACGACACCAACCGCCGTATGACCCTCCACGCCGGTTTCTCCAAGGATGGCATTAAGTGGGACATTGAGCCCAATACCATCCAGTTCGAGGGTGGCGGCCCCGAGATTGGCCAGTGGGTCTACGGCTATGACCCTCGCGTGGCCAAGATAGAAGACAAATACTGGGTAAGCTGGTGCAACGGCTACCACGGCCCCACCATCGGCCTGGCCTGGACCACCGACTTCAAGACCTTCCACCAGGTAGAGAACGCCTTCCTGCCCTACAACCGCAACGGCGTGCTCTTCCCCCGCAAGATCAACGGCAAGTTTGCTATGCTCTCCCGCCCGTCCGACACCGGCCATACCGCCTTTGGAGACATCTTCTACAGCGAGTCTCCCGATATGGAATTCTGGGGACACCACCGCCACGTGATGGCTCCCGCCCCGTTTGAGGTGAGCGCCTGGCAGTGTATGAAGATTGGTGCCGGTCCCGTTCCCATCGAGACCTCCGAAGGCTGGCTCCTGTTCTTCCACGGCGTGCTCCACAGCTGCAACGGCTATGTGTACAGCTTTGGCAGCGCCCTGCTGGATCTGAACGAGCCCTGGAAGGTCCTTGCCCGCAGCGGTCCCTATCTCATCTCTCCCCAGAAGCCTTACGAGTGTATGGGAGACGTGCCCAACGTGACCTTCCCCTGCGCCGCCCTGCACGACAGTGCCACCGGTCGCATTGCCATCTACTACGGCTGCGCCGACACGGTAACCGGCCTCGCCTTTGGCTACATCCCGGAAATCATTGACTGGACCAAGAAAACCAACATCCTGTAGGCTCATCATCCCCGGCCCCGACCGGGGATCTCTCCTTACCTAGCCGCCTCGACACGAAATCTGCCCTAGGGGCACGTTCTGCTGTCGAGGCGGCATTGTTTTCGGCCCGAAACGCGGGATTCCATGCCGGCTTGACATATTATCGGCCCTGGATACACCTCCATTTGTCGAGGTGGCAAGTGTACTAGCGGTTCCCTTTGGCGCGATTGTGGGTTTTGCAGAGCATTTGGCAGTTCTCGATGCTGGTGGCGCCACCTTTGCTCCAGGCCGAAACGTGGTCCGCGTCCATTTCGGCCAACTTCCAGATGCGGGAGCGATTGGCATCATGGCCAATGGCACAGTACGGGCAGTTGGAAACGCCTTCTGCTTCGGCTTTTTCTGTCTGCTTGGCGTAGACGGTCTTTTTGGTGGGATCGTCAAATACGCGGACATTGAGAAGGCGAGGCTCCTGACAGCCACCCAGGATGTACTCGAAGATGCCTTTCTTCTCTTTGACGTAGAAATTTTCGTACAATTCCTTGACCTGGGATGCGACTAGGGCGGGGTCATAGGCGTTCTTGTGGTATTTCTCATAGAGCTCGCCCCACTTGAGTCCGCACATCTCCTTTTCCGGCGTGATGTCAAAGACCGAGGTAATCCAATCGATGACGGAGGTAAAGTATGCCTTCATTTCTTGAATGTCGTCATCGTATCGGTGGGCCGACATATACTCCTCGACATGACCCTTACTTACCCAATCTAAGGCGGCCTCAAGATAATCTTGCCTCTTCGCACTGCCGGAAATGAAGCAACTCCACTTATTAATATTGGTATTATTGGAGTTGGAGAACTCTTCTTTCGCTTTTGTTACAAATGGGCCACTATAAACTGCATTCAGAATTTCCTGATTGTTGAGGGGAATGCCCACGATATTAATGGTACGAAACCAATCTTTGATCTCCTTCTCCGTTCCTTCACAGACGTAAATTAACAGTTTGGTGTTCAAAAACTCCTCCTGTTCATCTTTATTTAGTGCAGAAAAATACCATGGCTTCCCATCTGCATCAATCCAAGCAAACTTTTCAGTAATGAAACGACCCAACGAGGTGATGCGCTGCTGTCCGTCCAGCACCTCGTACCGGTCTTCACCCACCTTGGAGAAATAGATAAGACCCAGCGGATAGCCGTTTCGAACACTCTGGATTACATCCACTTCCTTCTTGCCGCCGTTCTCGGCATACAGATAGTGACGCTGAAACTCCGGCTGAATAGTAAGCCGCCCGGAAAGTCCATACAGACCCTTCCCTTCGTATTCGTTATACTGGAAGCCTTTGCAAATGTCGCCGATGGTCCAGTCCTGATAAAGTGTAGCTATCATGGTTATTGTTTTTTGCGGATTAATATGCGAGCATAGGGTTTTTCCGGTTTTCCGTCTTGAATGAAGTATAATTGTCCATCTCTGAGACTTTTGTTTAGTTTTTTTAATTCACGGTTAAACGGCTTTAGTCCCAATTCCTTACCTGAATCTCCCTCTGCACAACCTACTATTTCAAATTGCTCCGGACAATAACTACCCGGGAAAGTTTTAGGAACACCCATAACTCCTTCATAATCTGACGGAATGGCGTCTACATATGGAACATCAATTGCATCATAATTAGCATATCTTATATATCCGTTCTCGCGTATCTCTTTGTGTTTTCCATAGCGAATGTTGTCTTTCATCGTCATCAGTTGAAGAGGCTCGTGACGTCTTCCATGATCTAAATTTGTAAACCAGCAAACGCCTGGAACCTTGATGAAATTGTCTTCAGGATTAAAACCTTTAGATCGAACAAACTTCTGGTTTGCCTCCAAATAATTAGCGTAGGGAGCTTTATAAATCATTGAAAGATTAAAGCCTACACCTGACCAGATCTGGTTGTTTTTGATGAGGGGAAATATTTCTTTGTAGGTTATGACATTAATACTACCAATCACCAAGAACTGTTTTGCTCCTTTTATTATCCACCCAAGAAACTCCCTGAAAAGACTGAAGGGCGGGTTGGTTACGATGATATCGGCCTGGTCTCTGAGGGTGCATACTTCGGGGGAGCGGAAGTCGCCGTCGCCTTCGAGATAGTGCCACTCCAGGTCGTCCAAATCTATTCTGCCGCTACCGTTGGTGTCGCGGGTGAGTTCGAAAATCTTTCCTTTGATACGGGTTTTATCCATATCAAACAGAGGACTCTCTGTCTCAAAGAGGGTGGGCTCGTAGTCTTTATACTTCTTGCTCTCTACTGCATAGGATGTACTGATGAGTCGTTTCAAGCCCAAGCGCTCGAAGTTCTGGGCAAAGAAGCGAGTGAAATTACTCCACTCGGGATCATCGCACGGAAGAAGGACCGTCTTGTCACGGAAGGTGTCCGGGTTGTACTCCAGATAAGCGTTGATCTCCTTCTGGATATCCGCATACTGGGTGTAGAACTCGTCATTCTTGGCAGCCTTAGCGGCGCCAAGATTCGAATTGTTGGCCATAAGCTGCGCTTCTTATGGCATCTGCGACTTATCCTGACACGGACCTCCCGGGCACAAAAAAGGCATGGACTTTTCTAATCCATGCCCGAGGCCCTAGGAAGCCTAGTCAACAGATAAGTCGAGTCCACGCCTAAGCGCAGACATTCACTGACTTATCCGGGTCAACTCTGAAATTTCCTAGGTTTCGGGCAACCGAATAAATAGCAAATGCTATGATTATGTAACGCACTCTTCAAATGAATGCTTCACAAATGTAATGAATTTTGATAAGAAACACACAAAATACCATCTGAAACAACACAACTTTTCTTACGAATGTAGGATTTCCGGACCGGCTTTTCTATCTTGTCGGGCATGAAAGAATCCTATCATATCTGCTTCACTTCGCACGACGAAGTGATGTTCCGGGATGAGGAAGACCACGGAATGTTTGTCAATCTCATGGCTCTCCGGAGCTTTGCTGAACAAACCGAAATACTGGCTGATGCGGAGATGTCCACCCATGTCCATCTGAACATCTTTTCGGGAGCCCCCATACATTTCGCTTCCAACCTTAGGCTATCTTATACGCGATACTTTAATAGAAAGTACAATCGGGCCGGACGCCTGGGACAAAAGAACACATTCCTATTAAAGGTACTGGGGCACGTCCATCAGATGGTTCTGGAGAACTACATCTTACGCAATGGTTTGCACCACGGCGCTGCGCCTACAGCCTTTGGATACAAGTACTGCAGCGTAAGAGATATGTTTGTAGAAGATATCTGCTTCCAAATAGAAAAACCTTTCTCCTGGAACCGGGCCGAAATGGCCGCCATCCTGCCCCGCCACACCGAGTTCCCCGATGAGTTCCAGATGAACGAAAACGGCATCTTCGTACGCCGCAGTTTTATGGAACTCCGCCGGGCCGAGCAGTTCTACGGCTCACCCCGTAATTACCTCTACCAAATGAATCGCCTCACGGATGAAAGCTGGGAGCGGGAGCAACAGGAAGACAGAACCGATAAACCCATCACGCTAGGAGACGTAGAGCACGCCGACGAAACGACTATCGCCCAGATGCTTAAGAATGAGTCGGCCCGAAACTTCAGCCACACCCGCCTTCAGGATCTGGACGTCTGCCGGCTCATTGACAAAGAAATCCTCCAGGGCACATGCTCCGTATACCAACTGTCAGATACGAAGAAGCAACAAATCTCAAGGCTGCTATTCCATGAATTTCACCTGCCGGATTACCAGATTCGCCGCTGCATTCCCTTCTAGCCTTTGCCGGCTCGACATGGAATCGGCCTTTCGCAAGCCTCCAACTGTCGTGGTGGCATTGTTTTCGGCCCGAAATGCGGGATTCCTTGCCGGCTTGACATATTATCGGCCCTAGAGGGACTTCCGACTGTCGAGGCGGCAACGGCCTATTTCCAGGAGATGACCTTCGTGTTCAGTAAGGCGGCGTGCGAGATGCGGTAGCCCTGCGACTTGCCGTCCACAGTAGCCCGTTTGGCCTGAGGTGCACGCGTAATGGTGAGCTGCGAACCGCCGGGGAGCGTAACCACCGCTTTGTCAAAGGTGGGACGCGTAAGGGTAAAGTCGGGATTGGCGGGGCAGTCGGGATAGAAGCCCAGCATAGAGAACACCGCCCAGGCACTCATAGTGCCGGTGTCGTCGTTGCCGGGGATGCCGTCCGGGGCGTTCTTGTAGTTGGTGGAGAGAATCTTCTCTACGGCGGCCCAGGTGCGGGGTTCATAGCCCTTGAAGTGGCTGAACAGGTAGGCGTAGATAATGTCCGGCTCGTTGGCAGGGTCGTATAGACCGTTGTCAAACACGTGCTGGAGGTTGTTCACAAAGGCCTTGGTGCCGCCCTGGAGCTTGGCGTAACCTTGGACGTCGTGCGGAACGGCAAAGGTGTAGTTCCAGGCGCTGCCCTCGTGGAAACCGGGGGCGTTGGAGAAATCGGCCCCGTCTTCCGGGTCAAACGGAGTAAGGAAACTGCCGTCTTTCATTATGGGACGGAGGCACTTGTCGGCCGGGCTCCAGTAGTGCTTGTAGCCCAGGGAGCGCTGGTAGAAGCGCTGGGCATCGGCCTTGTGACCCAGGTCTGCCGCCAGCTTGGAAAGGGCATAATCGGCCACGTAGTACTCCAGGGCGTGGGAGACGGAGTTGTCTCCGGAGAAGTCGGCGCTGAAGTAGTTTAAAGGAATATAACCCAGTTGCACATACGGGTCGTTGTCGGGTCTCATCAGGTTCCGGGCACCCGGGGTGTCGGCACTCTTGAGGAAGGCCTGGTAGGCCGTCTCTATGTCAAAATCTCTGAGACCGCGGAGCCACGTGTCGGCTATGACGCAGATGGCGGGGTCTCCTTCCATTGTCCACGTTTCGCGGCCGTAAAGCTCCCACTTGGGCATCCAGCCCCACTCGCGGTACTGGTCAATCATAGAGCGGACCATATCGGTCTGCTTCTCGGGCCAGAGGAGGGTCATCAGCTGGTGCAGGTTGCGGTAGGTGTCCCATAGTGAGTAAACGGTGTAACGCGTGTGGCCCGGCTCCACCTTTCCAATTCCGCCGCTCTCCATCAGGGGATAGCGGCCGTCTACGTCGTTGAGCACGTTGGGGTGCAGGAGGGCGTGGTACAGGGCGGTGTAGAAGATGGTGCGCTGGTCCGGGGTGCCGCCTTCGATGGCAATGCGGCCCAGGTGGTTGTTCCATTCTTCATTGGCCTGCTTGCAAATCTTGTCAAAGGCAAAGCCCTGCTGCTCGGCTTCCAGGTTCTGGCGGGCGCCTTCGATGCTCACGAAGGAAACGCCCATCTGCACCTGGATCTGCTCTCCGGGCTGCAGGTCCTCGTAGTGGAACCAGTAACCAATGTCGTCTCCGCTGAGCTCGCGGCTGTAGTTGGCGTAGATCTTATACTTGCCGGCGTCGGCGTCCCAGGCTGCTTCGGCCGTCATAGGGCGCTGCTTTTTCCAGTAGCCGGCGCTCTCGGGAGCCTTGCTCACGCGCAGGACAAAGTACAGCGGGAAAACGGCGTTGCGGTTGTAGCAGAAGGTGCCCATCAGCTTGAGGCCTTCAATCTCCGTGGCACTGACTTGCCGCACCGTGGCGCCGCTCTCGTTGGTGAGGCCTTCGCCCAGGTTGAGGAGGATGTTGCCCTCCCCGCCGGGGAAGGTGTATCGCTCCAGGGAGGTGCGGGTGGTGGCGGTGGCTTCGGCCTGGATGCCGTTCAAAAGCTCTACGCTGTAGTAGCCGGGGTGAGCCACCTCGTTGCGGTACTCGCTGCCATAGATATGGTAGTCTACCTGCAGCGGGCCCGTGGTGGGCATAGTGAGCAGGGAGCCCAGTTCCGGACAGCCCACGCCGGAGAGGTTCACGTGCGTAAAGCCGGTGAAGAAGCTGTTCTCGGCCACATACGGCGTGCTCCACCAGCGGCTGTCCTTGTCCCAGGTGTTCAGCTGTGAGCCCATTACGTTGAACGGACTCACGCTCATAAGGCCGTTGGGCACCACCGCGCCGGGATTGCACGCGCCAAAGTTGGACGTGCCAATGAACGGGTTCACCCACTCGGTCTGGGCGTAGAGCGCACCGCTGAGCAGCAGGGCGGCAAGGACAGCAAACTTTCTCATAGAAATGTGGTCTTTGTACAAAAGTACGAATATTTTTTGAGACCGCCTCGACAACTGGAAGTGCCTGTGGGGCAGATTTCGTGTCGAGCCGGCAGGGAAAAGTGGGCTACGGGCCGAAAACAGTGCCGCCTCGACAGCCGGAAGTGCCGGTAGGGCAGATTTCGTGTCGAGGCGGCAAGGGAGAGATCCCCGGTCGGAGCCGGGGATGACGCAGAAGTCGGGGCCCGGGCCTACTTGATTGAATTCAGTACCGGCAGTTTGCCGTCTTTGACGAGTTTGAGAACGAGCTCGCCAAAGAGGGTGTTTTGCCAGGCAAACCACGGGCGGGTGAAGTTGGAGGCGTCGTCCTTGTGGAAGCTCTCGTGGATGAAGCCCAGACCGGCATCGGTGCGCAGGAGCTGTTCCATACAGGCTTTGATCTCTGCATCGTCAGTAGCCGTGAAGGCCTTCATCATAATGCTCATAGGCCAGATGGCTTCCAGGCCAATGTGGGGTCCGCCAATGCCTTCGCCGGCCTTTCCCTTCCAGAAATAAGGATTGGAGGTACTCCAGACAAACTGACGGGTATTCTGATACAGGGGATCGGAGGCCATCTCGGGAATCAGATAGGCCAGGGACAGGAGGGAAGGAACGTTGGCGTCGTCCATCATATAGGCGTTGCCAAAGCCGTCTACCTCGTAAGCGTAAATGTCTCCAAAGTCCGGGTGATTGACCACGGCGTACTTCTTAAGGGCGCCTTCCACCTCGTTGGCCAGTTTGGTGCAACGGTCGGCCAGTTCGGGCTTGTTGTTAACCTCAGAGAGGATCTCTGCCATCTGGCGCAAAGCGCTCACGGCAAAGAAGTTAGAGGGCACCAGGAACTCAAACTGGGTGGCATCGTCGGAAGGACGGAAAGAAGAGCAGATGAGCCCCACCGGGTTCACGGGATGTCCGCGGCCCACGCGGGCCTTGGTATCCAGCTGGCGGTCGGTCTTGCGCAGGAAGTAGTACGGACCGTCTCCGTTCTTGCGCTGCTGTACGGTAAAGGTCTCCAGGATATTATCCACGGTCTTGAGCCAGACCTCGTCAAACACGGAAGCGTCTCCGGTAACTTTCCAATAATGATGGGCCAGACGTACGGGATAACAGTGTGAGTCAATCTCCCACTTGCGCTCCCACACGTTGGGATCCTGCGGCTTTCCGGTCTCATCGGGGTCTCCGGCATCTCCGGTGGGACCCTGGTTAAAGGCGTTGGCGTAAGGATCTATATTGATGAGCGTAAACTGCTGTTTAATAACGCCGGCCAGCATCTTCTGCAGGTGGGCGTCCTCTGCACACAGATCTACATAAGGCCACACCTGGGCACCGGAATCTCGGAGCCACATAGCGTGGATATCTCCGGTGTACACAAAGGTAAGACCCGTTTCCTCATCAAAATGAACGGTGGTGTCCAGCGTATTGGGGAAGCAGTTTTGGAACATCCAGCGCAGCTTGGGATTGGTAAGCTGCGGAGCCACCTCTGCTATCTTGGCCTCCACCGCCTCCGACACAAACAGGCGGTCCTGCGGCGCAGGCCGCTGGTCGGGGTATTTCTGTGCGCAGGCGCTAAGGGCCAGCAATGAAAGGATGGAAACCACCAACAATCTTTTCATAACAAGTAGAATTAGAGATTCTTCGCTCCGCTCAGAATGACAAATACTGTCTATTCATTGCTAAAAGAGTAGGGCTTATCGTCGTTGGCCACGCCACGCTTGAAGTTGGGTTCGGCGGCCATCTTGAAGTGCAGTTTGGCACCCTTCTGGAGGTCGGACTGGAGGAGGTAATTGCGGGTCCATTCCTGGCCGTTCACCTGCAGATCCTTCACGTAGAAGTTCTCTGCGCTGTTGTCCGGGGCCTCAATGACCACGTCTCCGCCGTCCAGGTGCAGGGTTGCCTTCTTGAACAGGGGCGTTCCCAGGGCATACTGGCCGCTGCCGGGGCAAACCGGATAGAAGCCCAGGGCGCTGAATA
>JAEEQI010000216.1 GCA_016285215.1 Bacteroidales bacterium
TTGCCAACTACCTCAAGGTCATGCTCAAGCCTCATTACAAGGTGAGCCTGTACTACGACGGCGAAAGCGCCCTCAAGGGAATGGCCGAAGACGCCCCCGACCTCATCATCTCCGACGTGGTGATGCCCGGTCTGGACGGCTATGAGGTTTGCCGCCGCATCAAGGCCGACCTCCAGCTCAGCCACGTCCCCGTGGTGCTGGTTACCGCCAAGGTGGCCGTGGAGAACCAGGTGGAAGGCCTGGATATGGGTGCCGATGCCTATGTGACCAAGCCTTTCCAGCCGGCCTATCTGATGGCCCTCATCAAGTCCCTGCTGGAGAACCGTGAGAAGCTACACCGCCAGCTGGGCAGCGCCACTTCCACGGAAGACATAGCCCCCGAGGCCCTGTCACCGCGCGACGCCGCCTTTATGAAGGAACTCTACGAGCTTATGGAAAAGGAACTGGCCAACGCCGACCTCGACATTGTCCAGATTACGGAAATGATGAAGATCTCCCGTACCAAGTTCTATTATAAGGTAAAGGGCCTTACCGGAGAGAACCCGTCCGTGTTCTTCAAGCGTTACAAGCTCAACCGTGCCGCCGACCTCCTCAAGGAAGGCAAGCACAATATGAGTGAGATTGCCTGGATGACCGGTTTCAACACCCTCTCCCACTTCTCCACCTCCTTCAAGAAACAGTTCGGCGTTCCGCCTTCCGAGTACGTAGGATAAAGATTTATTCGTATCTTTGCAAAGATATGAACTCTGTTTGGAAATCGCTCGGAAGTAAACTCAAGGAGGCGCTCATTTCGGTTATGCCGGTGAGCCTTCTGGTGTTTGCCCTGTCGGTTACGCCGTGGGTAAACATCTCCAGAGACGAACTCTTTGTATTTGTGCTGGGAGCTCTCCTGCTGGTACTGGGAATCGGCCTTTTTAATCTGGGGGCCGATATGGCTATGACCCCTATGGGCCAGTACATCGGGCAGGGACTTACCGCTTCCAAGCGCCTGGGCGTGCTGCTGGGCGTGGGCTTCGTGATGGGCGTTCTCATCACCGTGGCAGAACCGGACCTCTCCGTGCTGGCAGAGCAAGTGAGGGCCGTTATGAACGGTCCCCTGCTCATTGGTACCGTAGGACTGGGCGTGGGCCTTCTGCTCACGCTGGGCATTTACAAGATCCTCTTCCATAAGGATCTTGTGAACCTGCTGCTGTTCCTGTATATGGTCCTTTTCTGTCTGCTGGCCCTGCTTATAGACAAGGGAAAGGGTTCCCTGATGGCCCTGTCCTTCGACTCCGGCGGTGTTACCACCGGTCCCATCACCGTGCCTTTCATTATGGCCCTGGGCGTAGGTATCGCCCTGACCGTGGGCGGCCGCAATGCCAGTGAAAACAGCTTCGGCCTTATTGCCCTCTGCTCGGTGGGTCCCATCCTGGCGGTGCTGCTGCTCTCGCTCTTCTCCAAAGGGGAACTCAACTACACCATCCCGGACTATTCCATGGGCGCCATCCTGTCCGAAGGCTCGGAAGACGTCTTCTTTGACAAAGCCCTGGAGGTATGCCGGTCCCTGGGTCTGGTGGTGGTTTCCTTCTTTGTGATTCAGTTTCTGGCCCTCAAACTGCCCAAGGCCAAGATTTTTCAGATTCTCTTTGGCATTGGGTATACCTTTATAGGCCTGGTGCTTTTCCTGGCGGCGGTGGAGATTGCCTTTATGCCCCTGGGCTTCCAGATAGGCTCCCAGCTTTCCACCCATCATCCCGCCATTATCATTGGCTTTGCCTTCATCATTGGCAACGTGGTGGTCCTGGCCGAACCCGCCGTGCACGTGCTCAACAGCCAGGTGCAGGAAATCACCGGAGGAGAAGTCTCCCGTCGCCAGATGATGATGGCCCTGTCCATCGGCGTGGGCCTTTCCATCGGCCTGTCTGTGCTGCGTGTATACCTGGGATTCTCTGTGCTGTATTACCTGATTCCCGGTTATATTCTGTCTCTGGGTCTTTCTTTCTACGTACCCAAGATTTATACGGCCATTGCCTTTGACTCCGGCGGTGTAGCCAGCGGTCCCCTCACCTCCAGCTTCATCCTTCCTATGGTCATTGGCGTTTGCGCCACTATGCAGGGAGAAAGCGCCGTGCTGGACTTTGCCTTTGGTGTGGTGGCTATGGTGGCTATGACCCCGCTCATCACCATCCAGAGCCTGGGCTTCAAGTCCGAGATGGCCGTGCGCAGACGCAGCTACGTGGCCATGCGCCGCATCCTGGAAGCCGGAGACGACCAAATCATCTACTTCGAGTAAGCTATGGCACAGACTAGAAATATAGCCCCCATCAAACTGGAACTGCTAATGGCCATTGTCCACAACGAGAAAGTGGCCTACTATTCCAGCATCATCCAGTCTCACCAGGCCAACCTGCAGTTCTCTATGGCGGCCAAGGGCACCACGCACCTGGTCCTGAGCTACCTGGGCATCAACGAAGAGCCCAAAACCCTCCTGATGAGTGTAGTAAGGGCCGATGAAGCCCCCAAGCTCATAGAGCAGCTGGAGGAGACTTTTAAAAAGGGAAAGAACTACAAAGGCGTGGCCTTTACCATCAAACTCACCAGCGTAATTGGCACCCTGGTGTACGGATTTTTAGCCAACGATAAACGAGCCGTCAAGGAGGAAGCATAATATGGCAGAAGAAAAGAAATTTGAACTGGTTATCTGCATTGTCAATGCAGGATTCTCTCAGGTAGTGGTGGAAGCCGCCCGCAAGGCCGGTGCCCGCGGAGGCAGCATTATCCGTGGCCGCGGTACGGCCAACCCCGAGGCCGAAGAATTCTTTGGTGTAACCATCCAGCCCGACAAAGAGATTGTCCTCACCCTGGTGCCCTCCGAGATTAAGGACGAGGTTTTGAAA
>JAEEQI010000046.1 GCA_016285215.1 Bacteroidales bacterium
TTGGCCATCGCTGCGGGATAGACGTAGCTCACGCTCATATCCTTGTAGGGGTTGTCCAGCGTGAAAGTGAACGTGGCGGACTTTCCTCCGTTGGTGATGTCGCCTTCGGTCAGCGGCGCACTCACCGCCTTCACGTGATCATTGCCCTTGTTCTTCCAGTAGTAAATAGCCATCGTCTCGCCCACGGCGAAAGTCTTCACGCCCTCTGCGGTCAGGGCCTTGGTGCCGTCCGCAGCGAAGCCCACGGTGGTGGTCAGGGTGACGATGTTATCTTTCGGAGTTGCAGGAGTTTCCATCTCCTGGCTCTCTACCTTGTTGCAGGAGGTTCCAAGCATGCCCATGGCAACGAGGGCGGCCATGCCGATGTGTGTAATCTTTTTCATTGCTTTCTTCGTTTTTATGGGTTGTTACTCGATTACCAGCTCGTTCCAGTTGTAGTCCTCGACTTCGGCACCAAGGCTCTGGCAGATGACGCCTTCCTGTTTCATCTCCACAACACTAATTGTGGGGACTTCGTAAAGTTCTCTTTGTTTTGTCATGGTTTTTATTTAAAGTTATTGTTATAATCCTTGGGTTTGGGGACAAACACAATAAGGTCGAAAATAGAGTAAACGATACGAAAAAACAATGGGGGGGGGTAAAATTTGACGTAAAGTCAAGAAATCAATGCAAAAATTTACGCAAAGTAGGTTTTTCGCGTTTTGAAACATGGGTTTGGAACGTGTGAAACAACAAAAAATACACCAGGTCACGGGGCGTAAGCTGTGGAACGGAACAAACAGTATTAAGCTACCAGAGAGACTGACTTATTTGTGCATCAATTCATTTCCTTCGAATAATTCCACTGCTGGACGGAGTTTTCCGAAAATTCTCAAATTTTAATCTGTCGTTTTTCCAAAAAATCTCATAATTTATATCACTCATGGACAAATGCAATCCTCTGCAATCCAATCCGTTCCATGTTTGTTAACTGTTGGAGTCACAGAAAAGCCCCGTCTGATTTTTTCAGATGGGGCTTTTCGTTAGGGTGCTTAAACTAAGGGCGTGCCAGGTAATGGCTTCGCTCAGGGTCGGGGAACTTTTCTATGGCGTAGCGGAGCATGGTCCGGGGCATGGAAGGGTATCGGGGCTCTAGGAAAGCCACCAGGGCCGCCTTGTCGCGTTTTCCTGCCTCGCGGAGCAGCCAGCCCACGGCTTTGTGAATGAGGTCGTGCGGGTGATGTAGAAGGATATCGGCGATGGCGAAGGTGTCGTCCAGTTGCCCATGACGGATAAAGGTCATGGTGCTTACCATTCCTATCCGCTGCTCCCATATCGTTTTCCCGTTCCGGGCCATGTTGTATAGCAGACTCCGGTCCTTATTCAGCAGCCACATCCCCAGCAGCGGGTAGCAAGACAGGTCCACTAGGTCCCAGTTGTTTATGTACTCAGTATGTGAGAGGTAGAAGTCTACACATTTCTGCTGGAGTTCACCAGCGTGTTTGAAGATTTCCACCAGGGTTAGCAGGGCGGCGAGGCGAACCTCGTGATACTCACTGGTTATGCATTCCTCCAAGTCATCGAATGTCACTGACTTCCAGCAGTCTTTGACTACTGAACGAGTCACAGGAACCTTGATTCCCAGAAATTTATCTCCATGACCGTACTGTCCGGGGCCGGTCTTGAAGAAGCGGGCCAGTCCCTCCACCTGGGAAGGATCGGCCTTGGTGAGCATATTAGTCAGAAGATTATTCATACTCTCACAAAGATACTGGTTTTCCCTGAAACCGTCGCAGGTGGAAGGGAAAAGTGTCGCAGGTGGAAGGGAAAACTGTCCCCGGTCCGCATTTTTTCTTCCAACTGCGACGCTAGAATGCACAGAAGGCCGAAAAACGTCGCAGGCCAGCCGAAAAATGCGGACCTGCGACGCTTCAAGGTGTGACCTGCGACGGTCAGAAACTATTTCTCGAAGAACCGTTTGTAGAGCCCCAGGAAACCGGCGCCGTGGCGGGCTTCGTCGCGGGCCATTTCGTGGACGGTGTCGTGGATGGCGTCCAGACCCAGTTCCTTGGCACGTTTGGCGATGAGGAACTTGCCTTCGCAGGCTCCTTCTTCGGCCTCGTAACGTTTCTTGAGGTTGGTCTTGGTGTCCCAAACCACTTCACCGAGGAGTTCGGCAATGCGGGCGGCGTGGTCGGCCTCTTCGAAAGCGTAGCGCTTGAAGGCTTCGGCAATCTCGGGATAGCCCTCTCTGTCGGCCTGACGGCTCATGGCCAGGTACATACCTACTTCTGAGCATTCACCGGCAAAATGGTCTTGAAGGCCGGCCCAGATTTCCGGGTCGCAGCCCTTGGCTATGCCCAGGACGTGCTCGGCGGCGTACTGGGGCTTGTCACCACCTTCTTTGATTTCAACAAACTTTTCGGCCTTGGCATGGCATACAGGGCATTCTGCGGGGGGAGTGGGACCTTCGTGTACGTATCCGCACACCAGGCATCTGAATTTCTTTTTCATACAGTCAGTAGTTTTATGTTTTTGTTTGGAATCATTCAAAAGTTCCAAGTTCTACAAATATATGAAAATTCGCTTATTTTTACTACATTAGCAGAAAATAAATTAGTTATGAGAAAAAGCCTTCTGATTCTGGCCGCACTGGCCTTGACAACTAGCTTGACAGCCCAGAAGAAACCCCTGGACCACGCGGTTTACGACAGCTGGCAATCCGTTGCAAATGTGAACATTACTCCCGCCGGTAACGTAGTGAGCTACGAGGTCAATCCCCAGGAAGGGGACGGCGTCCTCACCATCAAAGTGATGGGTAAGAAGGGCCGGGAGATTGAAATCCCCCGCGGTTATCGCGCCAGACTCACGGAAGACGAGAAGTTTGCCGTGTGCCTCATCAAGCCCCAGTTCCAGAAAACCAGAAGGGCCAAGATCCAGAAAAAGAAGGCCGATGACATGCCCAAAGACAGCCTCGCCATCATTGACCTGGCCACCGGCAAGGTGACCAAGTTCGCCAATGTGAGAGACTTCAAGATGGGCAAGCACTCGGTAGACGGCTTTGCCTTCACCACCACGGACACCAGCTTTGTGATGCCAGCCAAGGCCCGCAAGAAGAAGGAGAAGTTCGGTAATCCGCTGGTAGTTTACCAGTGGGCCGGCGCCAAAATGGACACCCTCCAGAACATAGACAAGTACGAGGTCTCCATCCAGGGTCTGCAGCTGGGCCTGGTGCGCAAAACCGGCAAGAAAGGCTTTGTGACCGGCTTTTACAGCAAGGCCGATGGCGCAAAATTCCTCACGGACACCGTCACCTGGCACGCCGTTCCCAAGTTCAACCAGGAGGCCACGGAAGCCCTCTTCCTGGTGGCCCGCGACACCATTGAAACCGGCAGCAAGCACGCAGAGCTTTACAAATATGCTAACGGAACGGCCCAGAAGCTGGAAGGCCTTGGCAAACTCCCCGAAGGCTGGGGAATGACCGAAAACAGCTCCTACAGCTTCAGCCACAACGGCCAGCGCATCTACGTGGGCGTGCAGGAACTCACTCCGCCCAAGGACACCAACCTGGTCTCCTTCGAGCTCCCCGGCCTGGACATCTGGAACTGGGACGCCGCCCAACTTCCCCCGGTGCAGAAAGTGAATTTAAGGGCCGATGCCGCCCGCACCTACCCCGTACGCCTGGGCGAAGGCCTGCTTAACGACACCCGCCTGGTGCGCTACATGCAGGGCAACCGGGGCGACGGCCCGTATGACCTCAAGGTTCGCACTGTGAACCCCGTGGAGACCCAGTGGAACTACCAGAACACGCAGGCTGTGAGCGTAGTAGGCCCCAACGGTGAGGCTGCCATCACGGAAGGCCGCATAGCCTCTGTCTCTATGTCCCCGCTGTCCCAGTACGTGATTTGGTGGGATTATCCGGAGCAGTGCTGGAACATCTACAACAACGCCACCGGTGCCAAGCACGTTCTGGCCCCCGGCGTGAGCTTCTGGGACGAGGACGACGACCACCCCATGATGAAAGAGGCCTACGGCGTAGCCGGCTGGCTGGAAGGGGAGGGCGCCGTGCTGCTCTATGACAAGTACGATATCTGGAAGGCTCCCGTAGACGGCAGCGCCGCCACCCGGCTCACCACCGGCCGTGAAAAGAACCTTACCTACCGCTATATCAATACCAAGGACCGCGAGGAAGAGCGCCATATCGGCCCATCTGAGAATATCCTCGTGAGCATCTTTGACCATGTGACCAAGGAGAACGGCGTGGCCAGCCTGCAAGTGGGCAACCCCGCCAAGACGTTCAAGACCTTGGTGAAGGGCGGTTACACCTGGTCCGGCGTGCAGAAGGCCGCCAAGGCCAACGTCTACGCTTACCAGAAGGGTAACTTCAATGAGCAGATGGATGTTTATTATACCACCACGCTGGGCAAGACCGAGCAGAAGCTCACCGCCATCAACCCCCAGCAGAAAGACTACAACTGGGGCACCGTGGAGCTGTATCATTGGAACGCTTTTGACGGCACCAAGCTGGACGGCCTCCTCTACAAGCCGGAGGACTTTGACGAGAGCAAGAAGTACCCGGTGATGATCTACTTCTACGAGAAGAACTCCGAAACGCTGTATAAGAACATTCCGGTGCAGCCCAGCTGGTCCATCATCAACATCACCTTCTACGTGTCCCGCGGATACGTGGTGTTTGTCCCGGACATTGTTTATGCGGGCGGCATCCCCGGCGAGAGTGCCTACAACTGCATTGTAGCCGGTGCCCAGAGCCTTACCAAGTTCCCTTGGATTGACAAGGACAATATGGCCATCCAGGGCCAGAGCTGGGGCGGTTACCAGGTGGCCTACCTCATCACCCGCACGGACATGTTCAAATGCGCCGGCGCCGGTGCTCCGGTGAGCAACATGACATCGGCCTATGGCGGTATCCGCTGGGAAAGCGGCAGCAGCCGTCAGGGCCAGTATGAGCAGGGCCAGAGCCGTATAGGCCGAAGCCTCTGGGACGGCATTGAACTCTATATGGAGAATTCGGCCCTCTTTAAGCTGCCCAACGTGACAACGCCGGTGCTCATCATGCACAACGATGCCGACGGCGCCGTCCCGTGGTACCAGGGCATTGAGATGTTTATGGGTCTGCGCCGTCTGGGCAAGCCCGCCTGGCTACTGGAGTACAACAACGAGGCTCACAACCTCAAGGAGCGCCGCAACCGTAAGGATCTGACCATCCGTCTGCAGCAGTTCTTTGACTACTATATGAAGGGTGCTCCGGAACCGGCCTGGATGAAGACCGGTGTTCCCGCCCTCAAGAAAGATCGTTATTTTGGCTACGAGTACGCAGAGTAAATGACGCCTTTCCTCAAGCAGGTCGCGGCCCATTACCTGGCGGCCCCGGACATACAGAAGCGCTGTTTTATCTTCCCCAACCGGCGTTCCCTGGTCTTCTTCAAGAAGTACCTGGGGGACCTGCTGGTGGGGGCGCCTCTGCCCGTGCCGCCGCTGTACACCATCAACGACTTCTTTTATAAGGTGTCCGATGCGGTGGTGTCGGACCGCCTGCGCCTGCTGCTGGAGCTGTACAAGTGCTACTCTTCTTTGAACCCTTCTGCTGAGCCCCTGGACGATTTCCTCTTCTGGGGAGAGGTCTTGCTGGCCGATTTCGACGACGTTGACAAGTACCTGGTAGACGCCGCCGGCCTGATGCAGAATGTGGGCGATTTCAAGGCCATCCAGGACCAGTTTGAATACCTTTCTCCGGCCCAGGAGGAGGCTATCGCGCACTTTTTGGCGCATTTCCGGGATGCTTCGGGCCGATGGAAACTCAATCCCGACGGCGAAGATGTGAAGGCCCGGTTCCTGCGGCTTTGGAATCTGCTGTATCCTTTGTACCGGAATTTCAATGATGCTTTGAAGGCCTCCGGAATGGCGTACGAGGGTATGGTGTATCGGGCGCTGGCCGAACGGCTGAAGGCTGGCGAGTCTGTGGCCGATGTGTTGTCTGCAGCCTTCCCGGAGGCGTCTGGCTATGTGTTTGTGGGCCTCAATGCCCTGAACGAATGCGAGCGTCTGGTGCTGTCCCGTATGCGGGACGCCGGCCTGGCCGAATTCGTCTGGGACTACGTCTCCGACGAGATTCGAGACCGCGCCAACAAGGCCTCCTTCTTCATGCGCCGCAACATTGTGGACTATCCCCAGGCTTTTCCTGTGGAGGCCGGTCCTCCCCCTTCTGTTACTGTGATTAGCGTTCCGTCCTCCGTGGGCCAAACCAAACTCGCCCCGTGGATCCTGGAACAGTGCTATGGCAATAATTGTCATTCTGAGACTCTTTCTGGTCAACAGATCCTTCGTCGCTACGCTCCTCAGGATGACAAAAACATAGAAACGGCCTTTGTGTTGCCGGACGAGTCGCTTCTCCTGCCTCTTCTGAACTCCCTTCCGGAGTCCTGCGACAACGTTAATGTGACTATGGGCTATCCTATGACGGGGAGCTCTACGTTTGCGTTGCTGTCTACTTTGGGGCAGATGCAGTTGAAACTGCGTCTGACGGGCGGGAAGTGGTACTTCTACCATCGTGAATTACGGGAAGTGCTTACTTCTGGTCTTCTGAAACAGCTTTTCACCGAGGAAGAGAAGGCTGTGATTGCCAAGGTCAAGGCAGATGCTAAGTACTACATTCCGGTAGAGGATTTGAAGGGCGGACCGCTTCTGGAGCTTTTGTTCCAGCCCGTGGTGCTGAATGCTACGATGGCAGACGTCCAGCAAAATCATAGAGTTGAGGACTACTTTTCTGAGCTCTTATCTTTTATTGGTCAGAAACTTACCCTAACCGGTGACCTCCTGGAGTTGGACTTTGTGGCTCGGTGCCACAAGCAGCTGAACATACTCCGCGAAATGGATCTGGAGGTGTTGCCGGCTACGCATATAAGACTCATCGAGCGGTCTCTTCAGGGAATTTCGGTCCCGTTCCGGGGCGAACCTTTGAAGGGCCTGCAGGTGATGGGTCCGCTGGAGACCCGTGCGCTGGACTTCCGTAATCTTGTGATCCTCAGCGCTAACGAAGGTATGTTCCCCCGGCGGAGCGTTTCGGCCTCTTTTATTCCTCCGGAGTTGAGGAAAGGTTTCGGCCTTCCTACTTATGAGTATCAGGATGCCGTTTGGGCTTACTATTTTTACCGGATGGTGCAGCGCCCGGAGCGCGTGTGGCTGGTTTACGACAACCGCACCGAGGGGCTCAAGAATGGCGAGGAAAGCCGCTATATCAAGCAGTTGGAATATCATTTCCAGTGGCCGCTGAGGCGGCTGGCGGCTTCGGCCTCTATTCATACGGTAGAGGAAGAGGCCGATATCTCCAAAACCGCCGCCCATGTGGAGAAGATCCGGGCTGGGCATCTTTCGGCCAGTTCCCTTCAGAGCTATCTGGCCTGCCCTGCCAAGTTCTACTACCAAGTGGTGGAGGGCCTCAAAGCCGCTGATGAGGTGTCCGAATCCCTAGACGCCAATATGCTGGGCAACGTCTTCCATCACGTGATGCAGAAGCTGTACGAGCCTTTTGACCTTTCGAAGGGACCCGATAAGCCTCTTCTCACCAAGGCCGATATCACTTCTTTTCTGGCTGATGTTGGGCGCCTTAAGTCCCTCATCCGGGAGGAGATTCTGAAGGAGATGAATTCCTTCGAGGTAACGGGCCGAAACCTGGTGCTGGAGAACATCCTGTTCGGGTACGTGGAAGAGACGCTGAAGCACGATCGTCAGCTTCTGGAGGAGTCTCATTCTGACGGTTTCCGCATCTTGGGTCTTGAACATCCCGTGGACGGCACCATTGACGGCTTCAAGTTTGTGGGCGTCGTGGACCGTATGGACAGTTACAAGCCCGGTGAAGTGCGAATTGTGGACTATAAAACCGGTCACGTCACCGACGAAGACTTGCTGATTGACGACACCAACGCCGCCTCCATAGTCGAAGCCCTCTTCGCTCCGGATACCCCCAAACGTCCCAAGATTGCCCTCCAGCTGTTCTTGTATGATTATATGGTAGGGCCGTCTCCCGACCAGCTTGTCAATTCTATCTACAGCACGGCGCGGCTGTACTCCCAGCCTCTTCCGGACATTCCGGTTTCGGGGGAGTTCTGCCGCCTGGCTATGGACGGCCTGCACGCCCTCCTGGCGGAGATTGTGGACCTCTCCGTCCCGTTCCGCCGGACCACCGAGCCCAAAACGTGCGAGTGGTGTGACTTCAAGGCTATTTGTGGCAGGTAGGGCTGGCACCTATCGGCCTTACTATCAAACAAATAAGGCTATGGACGGTATGCTTTTGACCACCCGTTCATGTGGTTAACTCTCTGATACAAAACGACTTGAGTGCCAGCGGTGAAAACGATTGGGATTTCAGGAAATTATGTACATTTGTACTATGGAAAATAAGATACTTTCTCCGATGAAGTTCCTGCCGGAGGGGCAGGAGATGCCCTGGGGGCATGTGGATTACCTTTTGGCCGATCTGGGCTTTGTAGATTCTGTGGCCATCGAAGGGTGGCTCAAAGGCAATACACTCAGTGATATTATGCAGACCTACCTCGAGCGCGTGGTGGGCGAAACCGCTTTTGACTGGTACGGAACGCAGTTCCCGGTGCTGGTCAAGAAGCTGGATATTAAGGGCCGAACGTCCCTGCACATCACCCCCGACGACGAAACCGCCGAGCAGCGCTACGACGCATTTGGCAAGACCGCTCTGTGGTACGTCACGGAAGTGGGTCCCGAGGCCCGTCTGTACCTGGGATTCAAGCGTCCGGTAGGGGCCCAAGAATTCTTCCGCGCCTGCGCCGACGGCTCCGTGGAGGACCTTCTGTACTCCGTGAAGCCGCGGGTGGGGGAGAGTTACCTCATTACTCCCGGCCTGGTGCACGCTGCCAAGGACGTAACCCTGCTGGAGATTGCCGAAAGCTCCGAGCTCTGGTTCCGTCTGCACGACTGGGGCAACACCGACCGCGAAATGCATCTGGAGGAGGCTTTTGACCTCATTAACTTTGACCAGTATCACCGTGCCCCGGCCCCGTCCAAAGAACTTTTGGCCGCCGAAGACCAGTTCACGGTGGGTCAGATTCACCTGAAGGCCCCGCTCGAGAGCCACGCTGGTATTGAAGAAACCTTCCTTATTTATATCTGTGTAGGTGGCGAGGCCACTCTCCAGACCAAGGACGATAAGTTCACCATCAAAACCGGTGAACTGGTTCTGGTCCCTGCCGAACTCTCCGAATTCACCCTGGCCCCCGTAGGCGACGCCGCCGTGGTCCTGGAGGTCCGTATGGACCCCCGGGCCTCCGACGACATTGTTTCTGAACCTGTAGAAGAATAGTGGAAGAAATTAGAATAGATAAGTATTTGTGGGCCATTCGGGTGTTTAAGACCCGGACTGATGCAACCGATGCGTGCAAGGGGGGTAAGGTGAAGGTGGGGACGGTGAATGCCAAGCCGTCCAGGGCCGTGGCCCCCGGAGAAATCATTACTGTACGTAAGGGAGTGGCCACTTTTACGTACAGAGTTATCCAGTTGGTGGACCACCGACTGGGTGCCAAACTGGTTCCGGACTACGCCGAGAACCTGACTCCGGAAGAGGAAATGAACAAGCTCAAGGCCCCGGTGGAAACGTTCTTCGTGACCCGTGACCGGGGCGCCGGCCGTCCCACCAAAAAGGACCGCCGCGCCCTGGAACAGATCTGGGACGCGATAGACTTCTCAGAAGAATAGACGTGGACATAAGTGTCTGTTAATCAGTAATATCACTTATTTCCCCCTGGTCTAAATGACTAGGAGGTTTTTGTTTAAGTTCTTAACGATTAGCCACTTACGTCCACGCGACGTCTTCAAGAAGGTGGGGACAGGAGGACGAGGGGTGCAAGATAAAGAATGAGATCCCGGGTCAAGCCCGGGATGAGGGTTATTCCACGTAGAGGAGGAGACCTTTGAGGTATTCACCCTCAGGGTGGTAGATGTTGACGGAGTGGTCGGCGGGCTGGTTGAGGCGGTCCAGGATGCGGACGCTTCGGCCTGTCTCTGCGGCGGCCGAAAAGACAGCCAGCGCGAAGGCCTCTTTATCCACCACCTGCGAGCAGCTGAAGGTGAACACAAAGCCGCCGGGAGCCACCTTGGCAATGGCGGCGGCGTTCAGCCGCTGGTAGGCACGGAGGGCGTTCTTGAGGGCTCCGCGGTGCTTGGCAAATGCCGGCGGATCCACAATCATAAGGTCGTAGGCGCCGTCGGGAACATTCTTCACAAACTCAATGGCGTCGGTGCAGTACGACGTGTGCTGGTCCGGCGTGAAACCGTTCAAAGCTACATTCCTGTCCACCATATCCATAGCCCGCTTGGAGCTGTCCACGGAATCCACGTGTTTGGCACCGCCGGCCAGGGCGTATATGGAGAAGCCGCCGGTGTAGCAGAACAGATTCAGAACGTTCTTGCCGGCAGCCAGCTGGCCCACTCTGTAGCGGTTCTCCCGCTGATCCAGGAAGAAGCCCGTCTTCTGGCCTTCGCACCAGTTTACCAGGAATTTGTTGCCGTTTTCCAGGACGGCCTGCTCATCGGCCTGCAGGTCATCGGCCTTGTAGAGATACCCGTCAATTAACTCCAGACCGGCCTTGAAAGGGGCTGTGCCGGAGCTTTTGTCGTACACGGCTTTGAGGCGGTCTCCGTACAGTTCCTGCAGGGCGGCGGAGATGGCGGCCTTGGCGCGGAACATACCCACAGAATGGGCCTGGAGCACGCAGACGCCGTTGTAATAGTCAATAATGAGGCCCGGTAGGCCGTCGCCTTCGCCGTGCACCAAACGGTAGCAGTTGGTCACAGCAGAATCAGTAAGCCCGTAAGCCTCGCGCAGCTTGTATGCCCTCGTGAGCATCCGCAGCCAGAAATCGGCCTGTGTGGGGTCCTCGTCAAAGCTCAAAACCCGCACGGCAATGGAGCCAATCTGGTAGTGTCCGCAGCAGAGGAGCTTGCCGTCGGAGGAGCATACGCTCACCAGGTCTCCTTCGGCCGGATGTCCAACTATCTGGGCCACAGCCCCGGAGAAAACCCAGGGGTGAAAACGCAGGAGCGACTCCTCCCGCCGGGGTTTGAGTATAATCTTATCCATTCTGCTGATTCTGCTCTAAGGGGTTCTTTTCGGTGGCCTGGAGCTTGAGGTACATCTCTCGGCATACCCAGGCGTCGGTGGCGGCGTAACGCTGCTGGCTCTCGGAGAGTTTTTCGGCCTCCCAGTTGCTCAGCTGCTGTGCCTTGGAAATCTTGACGCCCAGGATGATGGCCGTCATTTTCTTGACGGATTTGTCGCGGATGCCCCATTCCCAAACCTGGTTCTGGAGGTCCACAAAGCCCTTGGGGGCAAACTTGGTAATCTTCTGAAGGCCGCGGATGTCGTCCAGCGTGGCAGCACCCACTTTGATAATATTGGGGTTGGCCAGAACCGATGCCAGAGACCGCGGAAGGCCGCATTTCTGGAGCCGGAACAGGAAGGCCTTGCCGCTGCCGGAGAGCTGCAGAAGGGCTGTTCCGTTGGAGTGCTGGTCGGGCGAAAAGGTGGGGCGCGTCTCGGTATCGAAGCCCAGTACGGTCTGGCGCTTCAGGTACTTGATAGCCTGGGCAAACGTCTCATCTTCAGCGTTTACCACCACAATTTCGCCGGGGAACGAAGCCAGTTCCAGGGCGGCTATCTGATCAGGACTAATAGAGCTCTGGAACATATTCGTATAACTTGACCACCGGGCGGGCAATGCGGTGCGCAAAGAGATTCTCTTCCCGCAAAATGGCGTAGGTTGTGCGGATAAGGGCATCGGCCGGCTCATAAAATTTAAACTGGGCCGAAACCATCTTGTCAAAGGCAGCATCTTCCTCCGTAGCATCGGTACGGATAATCCCCAGTTCCTCTTCAAGAGGGCCGAAGTCTGCCTGATAGCAGTCCAGGATCATAGCATCCAGCGGAAGGCCGGTCACCTGATACTGGCGGAGGATATCCCTGAATTGCTGGTTGGGCTCCTGCGAAGGGTCCGTAGAATAGACGGCAATGCTTTTCCCGGGCTTGTTCATCCTGGCCAGGGCCTGCTCCCAGACCTTGGCGTCCTTCACGGGCTCGGAAGTCCACACCACCACGTTGTTGGCTTTTTCGTAGGCCTTTTCCAGCAGGAGTTTAACCGGCGACAGCAGGCGGCACTTTCCGCCCACCAGCTGCTGCAGGGTATCTACGTCGTTGAAGCCATACCGTGCCTGCAGGGAAGAAGGATAGATAAGGATTTTGGCCGATTCTTTGCGTCTGGTGGTGTCCCAGGCCTGGAGGGCGCCGTACACGGCCAGTTCCCTCAGGCTGTCCAGGGAACCGAACTTGGCCTGGATGCCCACAATGATCTCGCCGGCAAAATCCGGCAGCGAATCTCTCTTCTCCCGGCCGTCCACATTGTCCATCAGGTCCACGTCCTTGAAGCGCTGAGCCAGGGCCTTCACGTCCCCGGGTTCTCCAAAGAGGGTGATGGAGCCTTCGGCCCCTATGATTCCGGCGTTCTGGGCCCTTTCGCGGAGGCCGGTTGTATCGGCCAAAATGCTCTGGACCAGTTTCATAGACGGTTTCTGTACCCGGGTGGCCTGCTCACAGGCTCCCAGGGCTGCAACGGCCAGTATGGTAAGTAAAATGTGCTTTCTCATATATCGTGCAAAATTACACATTTTGCCCCGGAGTTGCAAGTTTTGCAAAAGTGAAGAATTGTTCCTATTTTTGTGTTTGGACACTTAATTCAAACACAGATATGAAACGTACTTTTGCTTTTGCATTCGCCGCCTTGCTTGTAGTGGGCGCTTATGCGCAGCAGCCCCGTCCGGCTGCCCCGGTCAAACCCGCAGACTTCACTTTCACAGTGGTCAAGGAAAACCCCATCACCTCCGTTAAGAACCAGAACAACAGCGGTACCTGCTGGTGCTTCAGCACCCTTTCTTTCCTGGAGTCTGAGGTTATCAAGGCCAAGGGCATCAAGGATCCCGCCCTGTATCCGGATTTCTCCGAGATGTTTATCGTGCGCCGTTCCTACTACGACCGCGCCATCAAGTTTGTGCGCCTGGACGGCAGTATGAACTTTGCCGTAGGTTCAGATTTCGGTGACGTGATTGAGACCGCCAAGGCATACGGTCTGGTGGACCAGAAGGCCTACACCGGCATGCAGTACGGCTACGACCTCCCCGTACAGGGAGAGCTGGACGCCGGCCTCAAGGGCTATGTGAACGCCATTGTAAAGAACCCCAACCGCAAGCTCACCAAGGTATGGCCCAAGGGCGTAGACGGTATCCTGGACGCTTATATGGGCCAGGTTCCGGAGAACTTTGTGGTTAACGGTGTTACCTATACTCCCGAAAGCTATCGCGACGCTCAGGGCATCAACCTGGACGACTATATTGGCTTCACTTCCTATACCCATCATCCGTTCTACACCCAGTTTGCCATGGAGGTTCAGGACAACTGGCGCTGCACTCCTTCCTGGAACGTGCCCCTGGACGAGTTTATGGCCATTATGGACTACGCTGTAGAGAATGGTTACACCGTAGCCTGGGGTGGAGACGTATCCGAGACCGGTTTCACCCGTGACGGTCTGGGCCTTCTGCTGGACACCCAGGCCAAGCCCACCGCCGGCTCCGACCAGGAGCGCTGGGTTGGCCGCGGAGACGCTCCCAAGCCCGAAGCCAAGCCCGCTGTGAAGGAAATCAAGGTGACTCAGGAACTCCGTCAGCAGTACTACGACGAGAAGACCTCTACCGACGACCACGGTATGCACCTCTATGGTATTGCCAAGGACCAGAACGGCAACAAGTATTATATGATCAAGAACTCCTGGGGAGAGACCGGAGCCTACAAGGGCCTCTGGTATATGTCTGAGGAATTTGCCAAGGGCAAGACCCTCAACATCCTGGTTAACAAGAAAGCCGTTCCCAAGGAGATCCTCAAAAAGATTGGCGTAAAGTAAATGTCTTTAACCAAGTATATCCCTAACACCATCACTTCCACCAGCGTCCTCTGCGGCACGGTGGGAGTGGTGTTCGCTTTACAGGGAAGGCCGGATTATGCCTTTATCCTGATGCTCATTGCCGCCGTCTGCGATTTCTGCGACGGCCTGGCCGCCCGCCTGCTCAACGCATATTCGTCTATGGGCAAGGAGTTGGACTCCCTGGCCGATATGGTGAGTTTTGGAGTGCTCCCCACCGCCATCCTCATTGGCACTATGCAGAAGATGGGCGTAGACAGCTGGACGGAAGTCATCCCCGTTTTCCTGGCCGTGATGAGCGCCCTGCGCCTGGCCAAGTTCAACGTGGATGAGCGGCAAGGCTCGGACTTCATTGGCATTGCCACGCCCACCGCGGCCCTCATAAGCGGCTCGCTGTGCTACTTTGTGGCCAAGCATCCGGACTCCATCCTGGGCACCTGGGCAGGCACGCAGTGGTTCCTGCCGGCCTTGGCCGTTGTCCTGGGCCTGCTCCTGGTAAGCGAAATTCCTATGTTTGGGATGAAGGTGGCCAAGGGTCACAAGCTGCTGGACGCCAAGCGCATCGTTTTCCTGTGCCTGGCCGTGGCAGCCATCCTTTTTGTGGTCATCGCAGGACTTAACTGGAGCCTGGCTGTGCTGCTGGTTTTCTGCATCTATATTGTAGAGAATCTGGTAATAGCCTTGTTCTGTAGGGGATGAATCGGCACCCGCCCTTGTGGAGAGAGCCGGCACCGACGTGGACACTACCTTGGCGGCGATCGAGAGGCCCGCAAGACAGTTACATCCCCAAATTTACAATTGGGCCGAAAGGTCTGCAAGGAATAACGCCGCAAAGAAATTGCGGCGTTACTTGTTTATTTTCACGGATTAATCCTGGGAGAAATCCCGAAGTTCCTGCCGGTAGGCGTTGAAGATCTTGGACTTGGAAAGAAATCCCAGATATTGGCGGTCCTCATCCACCATTGGAAGGTTCCAGGCGCCCGTCTTTTCGAACTTGCGCATCACGGAATCCATAGGCTCGTTGGGGTGCACATATTCCGGCGAAGTTTGCATATAATTATAGACGTGGTTGGTCTGGTACAGCTCCGGCCGGAACATATCTTTTCGGATGCGGGCCAGCGAGACGAAGCCCTGGAATCGGCCCTTGGAATCGATGACCGGGAAGATGCTGCGCTCGCTCTTGGAAACCACCTCTACCAGTTCGCCCAGCGTGGCATCGATGCGCACGGGCAGGAAATCATCCTCCAGCAGGCTGCGGGCGTGCATCAGCGTTAGCACCGCCTGGTCGGAATC
>JAEEQI010000217.1 GCA_016285215.1 Bacteroidales bacterium
GTCGCAATCGATCCAGTCTCCAACCCGCAGACGGCCGCCCATAAGCTGGATGCCGTAGATGAAGTTGTTGAGGATGTCCTTGAGAGCCAGACCTACACCGGCCGACAGGCCGCCGGCAATGAGCCCCAGCGATCCGGTGGGTATGCTGAGCGTAACCACGAAGAGGTCCAGGTACACGAACCAGATGAATACGCTGATGAGACTGTTTCCCAGGGCCAGGTTGATCTCGTTGTTCTGAATGGTCTTGCGGTTGTACTTGCGGAGGAAACTGCGGTATCTGGACTTCTGCCACACAATGTGGATTACCTTGTTCACATAGCGGAACACGGCGAACATGCCCCCCAGGAAGAGGATGTCGTAGACGGAGATATGGAAGGTTCCCTGACGGAAGAAGGGTTCCTCGAAAAGGGAATGGAACAAGTCGTTGAACTCGAAGATGTTCAGGGCCAGGTAAATGCAGGTGGGGAGGGAGTAGATGACCAGAATGGGAATCAGGACCTCCCGGATCAGGTCATAGAACCAGGTGGCACTGAACTGCAGCTGGTCCTTGGCCGTCCCCGTCACATAAGTGGTCTTGGCTTTATAGGCCGATATCCGTTTGTTCAGCCGCTTTTCCTTATACTGGAGCGTGAGGCTCCATATGGAGGCGATGGCCAGGATGAAAGCCAGCTGGAAGAACCACCACACCAGGATGATCAGCGCCAGGAAAATGTAGCCCACCCAGCTGATGATCATGGCGGAGCCGGTAATGAAGAGCGAAACCCATCCAATCACGGAATCGGTCGCGTCCGTTTTTTTGCTTCGCCGTAAATTGGCCGTCAGCTGCCACAGCGTCATCACCAGCAGCAGGGGAGGGAAGACGAAATTCAAAACGGCGTTGGGTACGAAAAGCACCCGCAGGCTGATGACGAACAGGGCCGAGAAAATGGTGGGTAAGTAGATCAGGGTGCTGTTTATGAGCTTCTTGGGCTCCAGCCGGATGAGCAGGGCCGTATTGATGGCCATGAGCAGCCAGATGAAGGTGCGCACGATGCTCATACCCTTGCGGGCAATATCGTCGTCTACACTCTCATAACTGAGGACGACAAACAGGACGCAGGCCAGCAGGATGGCCAGATAAGGTTTCTGCTCCGGGGCCACCCGCTTCCCGATGGGCTTTACATAGCGGTAAAGGGGGATTAGGAGAAGGGCCGATATCACCCATAGAAGGAGGAATGCCACAAAGTAGAAGAGCAGCCAATAGAGCTTGGCCACATTGGACAGCTGATAGTTATTGGTAATGACATCCCTCAGGCGCTCCCCATCCTGCTCTTTCCGGAGTAGGATCTGGGCAGAGGACAGGCCAAATTTATCGGCCAGTTCTGTCCGGGCCTCGTTCAAGTAGTAGACGGGATTCTTGAGGATGGTAATCCAGGGCGTCTGTCCCTCCAAAAATACCTTTTTCTCCAGGAGGTCATAGTAGTTGACGGCATAGTCATACGATTCCTTCATACGGAGTTCGGCCTCCCGGTAATGGGTGCTGTCGGCCATTACGAGTTCCCGCGTCTCGGCGTACAGTTTCAGCAGCTCGGAGGCGTACAGCAGGCAGGAGTCGCGGTCTATCTGGCCGGATTCGCTCAGGATGAACGCCTCGTGGGAGGCCAGGATGGCCTTCACTTGCTCTTCCAACTCCTGCTGCAGGAGGCTTTCGTTCTGCTGGAGGTGCACGTCCAGCGAATCGTTGTGGTAGGCCAGGCTGTCCGGCACCACCTCCACGTCCCGGAGTTCGGGAGGGAGCCGGCGGAGTGACTCAATCAGGCGCGCATACCGGTTCATCTCCGCATCCATACTGAACACGATGCGGTCGTAGGGCGTGCGGTTCTTGTTGAAGTCTTTGAATTCCTGACACACTTTCTCCAGGGCATAGCTGATGTCAAAGGTGTAGTCCTGCTTCTGGGAATACAGCATCAGCGACAGATCGTTGCATTTCTTGACGATGTCCACCATTTTCTGGTGCTGGACTTCGTACTCTTTCCCCATCATTTCCCTTGTCTGGTCAATCTGAAGATAGTCGTAATACAACTCCCTGCGCAGGTTGGAAAGCGTAGCATCCAGGCCCATTCCGGTAAAAACGGCCAGGGCCGGAAACGCCAAAACGAACAGCGCAAAAAGGCTGGTTATTAGTTTGTGTCTTTTCATTGTTCCGGTTTAATATTCATAGTTAGTGATTTTTCCCGAAAAAAACAATAAAAGAAAGGTTCCGGACTGCAATTTTTGCAAATTCCGAAACCTTTTTGCAAATTCTGAAAATGAAACCTAGTCTGAAACGCTGCGCATCCAGGCCGTAACGGTGGTCCCCATATCCTGTTTAAACGTGGCGCTGAAAGTGCTGTAACTGTGGAAACCGCTCTCGTGAGCCAACTGCTGGGCCGTGACAATCCGGTGGTTGTCTACCGCCTCGTGATACAGGCGGACAAAGTGTCGGATCCGCAGCCCGTTGATGTAGGCGTTATAGGTGATGCCCTTCTGGGCAAAGTACTGACTGAGGTAGTAGCGGTTTGTGCCTATTATCTGGGCCAGATGGGACACGGTGAGGTCGTGTTGCAGATAAAGCTGAGCGTCCTCGCAATGCGTTTTGAGAAGGGGGCCGATGTTGGAAGGAATTCCCGGCTGGGCAGAAGTCTTCTGCACCGGGGTGTCACTCAGTTGCTGCAACGATTCCACCCGCCACAGAAGCAGTACCACGATGAGGATATTGTCAATCTGCAGGAGATAGAGGTGGAAAGGGGCCTCGGTGGTACTGCTGTACAGCAGGAAAAACAGCAGGAAGACCGCCAGGATCAGAAAACTCAGCCGGATCT
>JAEEQI010000218.1 GCA_016285215.1 Bacteroidales bacterium
ACTGCCTCTACGGCTGGATGGCCTGCCTGGCCCTGATGGGTTGGTTCCAAGCCAAGTTTGACTACACGGGAAAGTTTGCCGGCTATATGACCCGCACCAGCTATGGCCTGTACATTGACCACTATCTGGTGGTGGCCGCCATTGGCTATATGCTTAAACTGTACACCCAGCTGCCTCCCGTGGCCATCTACATCATCCTTACCATAGCGGTTTTCACCCTCTCCCCCGCCCTCTACGAGGTCCTGCACCGCATTCCGTTTATCCGCTGGAGCGTCTTTGGAGAGAAGAAAAAAGCTTAGTACCTTTGTAAGAACCGTATAAACAACCGTATGAAAAGAATCCTTGCCCTTTTTCTGCTCACCGGCGCCCTGGTGGCCTGTTCACAGAAAGTCAACCTCGCCGGAACCTGGGAGTTCTCGCTGGACCCCAACGGAACTCTTAAGGCCGATGAACCCTTCGAAGACACCATAGTGCTGCCGGGCACCACCGACCTGGCGGGGAAAGGCCAGGAGCCCGGGGCCCAAGTAGAAACGATGCGGCTCACCCGCCGCCACGCCTACGTGGGCAAGGCCTGGTACCGCAAGACGGTCACCGTCCCGCAGGCTTGGAAGGACAAGGACCTCTGCCTCTTCCTGGAGCGCACCAAAACCACCACGCTCTACCTGGACGGCGAGCCGGTGGGCACCTGCAACGACGTTTCCACCCCGCAGAGCTACCTGCTGGGGCAGCTCAAGCCGGGAGAACACACCCTGGCCCTCTGCATTGACAACGCCGGCGGCGTGCCGGAGGGCGTCATCCGCAGCTCGCACCTGTACTCCGATGACACGCAGACCAACTGGAACGGCGTCATTGGCCGCATAGAACTGGGCCCGGTAAAGGCCGAAGATAAAGTAGCCAAGGCCCAAATGCCCCGCCTGGAAATCAAGGACGGACAGTTTGTAGCCGGCGGTCATCCGGTCTTCCTCCGCGGCAAGCACGACGCCTGCGTGTTCCCCCTCACGGGTCACACGCCTATGGACAAGGAAACCTGGCTGTGGTACTACAAGAAGTGCGCAGAATACGGCATCAACCACGTACGCTTCCACTCCTGGTGCCCGCCGGAGGCCGCCTTCGAGGCCGCCGACGAACTGGGTATCTACCTCCAGCCCGAACTCCCCTTCTGGGGCACGCTGGAAGGAGAAGAGCTGCTCACTTTCCTCAAGAAGGAAGGCATCAACATAGTTAAGACTTATGGCCATCACCCCTCCTTTGCCCTCTTCTCGCTGGGCAATGAGGTCTGGGGAGAGCCCGCCGTGATGCAGGACCTGGTGGAGACCTTCCGGAGCCACGCACCGCAGATCCTCTACACCAACGGCACCAACGCCTACCTGGGCCACCACGGATACGTGGAGGGAATGGATTTCCAAGCCACCTGCCGCACCGGCGGAGAGGCTTATGACGGCTACCACAAGCACGTGCGCAGCTCGTTTGCCTACTGCGACGCCCTGGACGGCGGCATCCTCAACCGTTTCTATCCCAATACCAGCTACAATTTTGCCGAGGCCCTCAAGAGCTCCCCGGTTCCGGTCATCAGCCACGAGACCGCCCAGTTCCAGAGCTACCCCGACTACGCCCAGATTGAGAAATACACCGGTCCGCTGGAGCCCCGCAACCTCGTGGAGTTCCGCCGCCGGCTGGTAGAAGCCGGACTGGGAGACCAGGCCCAGGACTTCCAGCGCGCATCGGCCGCCTGGCAGGCCCAGCTGTACAAGGCCGATATTGAGATGTGCCTCCGCACCCCCGGAATGGGCGGCTTCCAGCTGCTGGACCTGCAGGACTACCCTGGCCAAGGATCGGCCTATGTGGGCATTCTGGATGCCTTTATGGACAGCAAAGGCGCCGTGACGGCCCAGCAGTGGAGAGGCTGGTGCAGCGACATTGTACCCCTGGCCGAGTTTGACAGATTCTGCTGGAGCACGGACGAAACCTTCCGCGCCCACGTGGCCCTGGCCCGCTTCAGTCAGGAGCCCGTCACCGGTATAGAGTGGACGCTCTCTTCCGGCCAGAGCGGCACGCTGGACTGCCCGGCGGGCGAAGGCCTGCTGGATGCCGGCAACATCGAAATCGATCTTTCCGGCTTTGACGCTCCGGTGCAGCTGGAGCTCACCGTCAAAGCCCTTACGGCCAAAGGCCCCCGCCAGAACAGCTGGCCCCTCTGGGTCTATCCGGCTGGCAATATGCCCGACAAGAGCGGCGTAACTATAGTCCGGGAGCTGTCCCCTTGGGCCCTCCAGGCCCTCAAGGGCGGCGCTTCCGTGCTGCTGATGCCCTCCGACACCACCGATACCGTGGGAGGCCTCTTTGAGACCGACTACTGGAACTACCGTATGTTCAAAGACATCTGCGAAAGCAACGGCAAGCCCGTTTCTCCCGGCACACTGGGCCTCCTGATGGACCCGTTGCACCCGCTCTTCCGCGAGTTCCCTACGGACGAGCACACCTCTTGGCAGTGGTTCCCGGTAACCAAGGCCTCCAGGCCCGCCATCCTGGACAAGCTGGACGGCTACAAGCCCATTGTGCAGGTAATTGACAACATCGAGCGCAACCACCGCCTGGGCCTGGTGTACGAGTTCAAAGTGGGCCAGGGCCGCCTGCTGGTGTGCTGCGCCAACCTGGAGGAAGTCCTGAATACGCCAGAAGGGCGCCAGTTCTACAGCGCCCTCCTTAACTATATGCGTTCTCCGGAATTTGCTCCGGAAACGGAGATGGTTTTCTAGAATTTGAGCTTCTTGCCCTCCATAGTGGGAGGCGTCTCAACCAGCGGCGTGCAGCGGAGGAAATCCAGCCA
>JAEEQI010000219.1 GCA_016285215.1 Bacteroidales bacterium
CTTGTCGATGAGCCCGCCTTCGTAAGGTAAAGTGAAATGTTTGCTCATAGTTATTTGAGGATCTTTTGAATTCTTTCCAGTTTGCCGTCTACCGGTTCAGGTTTTACCCCCAGGAGATGGCAGAGGAGGGGGTAAAGGTCAATGTTGCGGAAGGAAGACTGCTCTCCTTCGGTGTTAGGGGCCTGGTAGTTTACCTTGAAATCCGGACCCACGGCGCGGAAGGCAACCATCATATCAATTTCCTTGCAGTCAAAGCCGTGGGTGCCGCCGTTTTTGCCGTTGTGGAGGCCAAACTGCCAGCCCAGGTCCGGGCAAACGATGAGGTCTCCCACGCGGTCGGAGGTGCCGTAGTTGAGGTATTCCGGAACTTCTCCCTTTTTCCAGACACGGATGTGCTCCACGTCTTTGAGGGCGTTGTAAACGGTGTCCACATAGCCTTCCTTAACCCAGAGACTGGTGGGCGTGCTGCCCACAAACTGGTCCAGCCAGTCCACGGAGATGTAATCCGTGGCGCGGACAAAGCGGTCCTTGGAGATGGCGGTCATTCCGTGGTCTCCGGCCAGGATAAAATTGATTTTGTCTCCGTAAGGGAGGGCCTTGAGCCGCAGATAGAGGCTGTGCATGAGGCTGTCCATTTCCTCACACATGGCCTTGGTTTCGGGGGCGATGGGGCCGTGCACGTGACCCTGGTGGTCGGGTTCGTCAAAATAGCCCATCACCAGGCGGGGACGTTCCTTTTCCGGCAGGCTTAGGAGGCGCACAATCTCGTCGCAGCGCTCGCTGAAACTCCAGTGAGGGTCCTCGTCCCAATGGCGGTAATAGGTGGGATAGGTGTCTTTGATGGCAATGTCCGAGCCCACCCAGTAGATGGAAGCGCACTTGACGCCCTGTTTTTGGGCCGTAATCCAAATGGGCTCTCCCAGATAGTTGCGGGGGTCAAAGCGGGCGGCGGTACCGCGAATGGCGTAACCTTCTCCCGTTTCCGGATTCCAGAAGCTGTTGTTCACAAGGCCGTTGTGGTCAGGGACCAGTCCGGTGGCCATGGTGTAGTGGTTGGGGAAGGTGGAGGAGGGGAAGGAAGGTTCCATCCGGGCACTCACGCCCACCGTGGCCAGGGAGTCAAAAAACGGCATTTCGTAGTAGTCTGGGTAGTCCCAGCGGTTGCCGTCCAGAGAGATGATGACGGTGTAGTTTTCCTTCTGCGAAGTGCAGGCGGCCGACAACAAAAGGGCGGCCAGAAATAAAAAGCCTAACGCCTTTCTCATAAAGTTCAGTTTTATCTCACAAAGATAGTAAAAAGCCTTGTTTTGAACAAGTGGTAAAAAGAATGGACAAGAGAATAATAGGCGAGACCCTGTATTCCGCTACCTTTGCAAAAGCTAAAACACTAAAACTCCTATGAAACGCGTTTTATTCCTTTTGCTTGTTCCCGTAATGATGGTCGCCGCTTTCCGTATGATGGCCCGCCCGGCCCCCGCCAAGAAATAAACAACAACAGTTTTGGTTAATAAATAGTTAGGACAAGACGGCCTCGCTCTCAAGAGTGGGGCTGTTTTGTGATAAGACGGCGTTATTGTTGGTTTTTCAATTGGTAAAGTGTACCTTTGCAGTCGATTTGACAGCGTGTTAACATTGTAAAGATATGGCATTTACAGAAACAACCAGAACCAGCTATGGAAAACGCCTGGGCAACTCCCTGGGCGGAGTATTGATGGGTGTCATCCTGTTCATTGCAGGTACCGCCCTCATTTGGTGGAACGAAGGCCGTGCCGTCAAGACTACCAAGATGCTCAAAGAGGCCCAGGGTCAGGTAGTAGAGCTCACGGACCTCTCCCAGGTGGACCCTTCCTTCGAAGGAAAACTGGTTCACGCGATGGGTTTTGCCAACACCACCGATTCCCTCTATGATTCGCAGTTCAAGGCGGGTGTCCGGGGCATTGCCCTGCACCGCACGGCCGAGTTCTATCAGTGGGTAGAAGATTCCCAGTCCGAGAGCAAGGACAAGCTTGGCGGAGCCGAGGAAACCACCACCACGTACACTTATCACCTGGAGTGGGTTTCCGATCCTGTTTCTTCGGCCGATTTCCACGACCCTTCCTACCGGGACAAGAATACCGTCAGACAAAACGTAGAAGACCTGGACCTGTATGCCAAGGACGTGACGTTTGGCGCTTACAAGCTTAACAACAACCAGATCCGTTCCATTGGCGGAGAGATGCCGCTGCAGGTAGACAGCACCTCCAACGTCATCTACATTGGCGAGAACCCCGCCAAACCCGAAGTAGGAGACGTCCGCATCACCTTCACCAAGGTCCTTCCGGCCGAAATCAGCATCGTGGCGGCCGTGTCCGGCAATACCTTCGTGCCCTTCCAGGCCAAGAACGGAAAGACCTTCTCGGCCCTCCGGATGGGAGACGTGGCCCAGGAAGAGATTTTCGAGGAAGAGCACGCCACCAACAAGATGCTCCTATGGGTCCTGCGCATTGTGGGCTTCTTCCTGGTTTTCATCGGCCTCAGGAGCTTGTTCGGCATCCTGGAGACCCTGCTCCAGGTGCTGCCTTTCCTGGCCGATATCGTGGGCTGGGGCGTAGGCCTGGTCTGCGGCCTCGCCGCCCTTGTCTGGACGCTGGTGGTGGCCGCCATTGCCTGGGTTGCTTATAGGCCCGTAGTCGCCATTGTCCTGCTGGCCATAGCCGCTGCCGCCGTCTTCTTTGTGGTACGCCGGCAGAAAAAGGTGGCCAAAACGGTAAAGCCGGCCGAATGAGTCTGAAGAACTACAGAACCTCCATCCTTCTGCTGCTGGGCCTGCTGGC
>JAEEQI010000220.1 GCA_016285215.1 Bacteroidales bacterium
CCGAAGCCTGCACACTGGCCAGCGTACCGTCTTCCAGCACCATAGTTACTACCTCCGAGGCATCCACGCCGGTCTCCGAACGGATGCAGGTGGTATTGAGCTGCGCTATGGGGCTGTCGCAGTACATACGGACAAAGTTGAGCACGTACACGCCCAGGTCCAGGAGCGCACCGCCGCCCAATTCGGGTTTCAGCACCCTCTCCTTATCGGACACATCGTACCCCAGCGTGGCCGTAACCACGGTGGGCTTGCCAATGATACCCGAAGCCAGCACCTCGCGGGCCATTTGCCGCACGGGCATATAGCGGGGCCAGATGGCTTCGGCCACAAAGACGCCCTTCTCGCGTGCCAAGGCCAGCAGCGTGGCGGCCTCAACGGCATTGAGCATAAAGGACTTCTCTATGAGGCAGGGCTTTCCCGCCAGCACGGCGTCCTTGGCCACGGCAAAGTGATGGGAGTGCGGTACGGCAATATACACCAACTGCACATCCGGATCGGCCAATAACTCTGCGTAAGAGCCGTAAGCCCGGGTCACGCCAAACTGGGCGGCAAAGGCCTTCGCCTTCTCCAGCGAGCGGGATCCAATGGCCAGGCATTGCATATCGTCCATAGCAGCCAAAGTCTTGGCCGCCTTCTCGGCAATGTGTCCGGCACCAATTATTCCAACGTTCATAAGGTCTGTCCGCCAATGAATTCTCTCATAATGGAAGTGGGAGGGATGGCCTCTATCTCGGCCGGCTGGAGGGCCACTATATACTCCAGGAAGTCCAGCAGACGCACGGCTTCGGCGTAGGCCGGGGACGAAGGCTGGATGCGGCGGAGCAGAGGTTCCGCATAGTACCGCAGCATAGGCAGCTCGTAGAGGAGGGCCGTGTTGAACTGGGCATCTGCATTCTCCTGGAAGGGGAAGATGTACTTGCCCTCGCCGCGGCGCACCGACGGCCAGCGCAGGATGGTGTCCTCCGGGGAAATGCCCCTCACGCGGTTATCGCGGACCATACGGCGCAGCAGGCGGTTGTCCGTAGTGGAAATGCAGCAGTTCTCGTCCAGCTTGAGGGAAGTCAGGGCCGAAGCATAGATGCGGAAGATGCGGCTCTGATCCACGGTGGGAACCATATTGGGATCCAGGGCGTGGATGCCTTCCATCACCAGGATGTCATTCTCGTCCAGATGCATCTTCTTTCCTTCAAAGAAGGGCCGACCCTGCTTGAAGTCGTAGCGGGGCAGTTCCACTTCCCCACCGGAAAGGAGGGTATTCAGGTGATTGCCCAGCAGCTCCAGATCCATAGCCTCGAGGGCCTCGAAGTCAAAATTGCCGTCGTCATCCAGGGGCGTACGGTCCCGCTCCACAAAGTAATTGTCCAGTTCTATCACCTTGGGGTTCATCCCCAACACCTTGAGCTGCTGGGCCACCCTCAAAGATGATGACGTCTTGCCGCTGGACGAAGGTCCGGCCAGGAACACAATCTTGACGCGTTCCCTTTCGGCGTAAATCTTATCGGCCAAATCGGCGTAGGCCCTTTCCTGACGGGCCTCGCAGAGGTTGATGAGCTCCACGGCCCCGCCTTCCATCAGACGGCGGTTGAGGGCTCCCGTACTCACAATGCCGGTGGTCTTGCACCAGTAGCCGTACTCCTTAAGGGTAACCGTGAGTTTCTTCTGCTTCTGGCGGGGCACCACCTTGGTAATGTCCACGCGGGAAGGATACTGCAGGCAGAATCCGTGGTGGAAAGGCATCAGGTCAAACACCTTCAGATAGCCGGTAGACGGAACCAGCGGGCCGTAGAAATTGTCGGCCACTCCGTCCAGATAATACACCGTGCAGAAGTAGCGGCCCACAGAGCGCAGTACGCCCGCCTTCAGCGGCTGGTGCTGGGCTTCGAAGATGGCTTCGGCCTCTGCCGAAAGCAGCTTCTTCTCCGTAAACGGAAGGTCCAGAGCCACCAGGCGGCGCATCTCTTCACGCAGGCGCATAATGTCCTCGTCGGAAATCTTCTCTGCGCGGAGCTTGCAATAATAACCGCTGGGCAGGGAGTGGTTGATCTTGAAAATCTTGTCCGGGAACAGGGTGCGGGCCGCCCGCTGGGCCAGGAAGCCCAGGGAACGGAAGACGGCACGGCGTCCGTCGGCGTGATTATAGCCTATGAACTCCACCTCGTGGGGATAATAGACCGGATAGCTGAGCGATTCCAGCTTGTGGTCCACAAAAGCCACCAGCACCGGGTATTCCTTTCCGGTCTTGGGGTCGGTTACAATGGGCGGAGCAATGGCCCCGATGGTGGTACCGGGGTCCACTTCAAACAGTTTTCCGTCGTTTACACGGGTTAACTTGATCTTTTCCATTTACTTTTCTCTGAGACTCAGGGCAAAACCACCGCCGCAGGCCATCTTGATGGTCATGCTGTCGGCGCTGGTAACCATACTCCTGGTAATGGTATAAGCCTGACGGTTGGTTATGCAGTCGGCGTCGGGGGCGTCGGCATACAGCGTAGCTTCATACTCCAGGCCGGGGGTAAGGAAGTCCAGCTTCACGGTTACTTCCCGGGCATTCTCATCCGTTACGCCGCCCACAAACCACACATCGTGCGGGCGGGCCTTGGCCAGATCCTTGGCCGTAGCGTTCTCCGGAAGGGCATACACAAACTTGGCGGCTCCGCTAACCACATCCTTCTTACCGTCGGGCAACTGGGCCAGGCTGCGGGCCGAACTATTGAGGCTGGAAAGCCGGGGCTTGCGGGCCGTCACAATCACGTCTCCGGGTTCGGCCAGCAGGTAGC
>JAEEQI010000221.1 GCA_016285215.1 Bacteroidales bacterium
TGGCCGGAAGGCCGTAAAGGCCCAGAACCTTTCTTTCTCCAGGATCCAGCATTCGGAACGTGAGGGTGCCGTCAGGGCATTCCAGGGTGGAGAGCTGGTGCCGGTCTGCATTGTAAACCTGGGAACCGCCCGGAACGCCGTAGGCACCGGGTACCACTACCTGCACAATGGGGTCCTCCTTTCCGGGGTCGGGAGGTGTGGGCTGGCGGTGGATGCAGCCCAGAAGAAGCAGAAGGGACAGGGTCCCCATCCATCTTCCCCATTGATTTTTTGAAGCAATGGTCATCAAATTTAGGTTTACGCTACCTACAAATGTAGGTAAATTCTCCTAGATTTACTAATTTTGCACCGCAAAACTCGAATATATGGTTTCTTCTATCATATGGCTGTTGCTGGGATTGGCCCTGGTTGTCTTTGGGGCCGATTATCTGGTAGAGGGCGCCTCGTCGGTAGCCCGTCGTTTCGGTCTCAGTGAATTTGTGATTGGCCTTACCATTGTTGGTATGGGTACTTCGGCCCCGGAGATGGTGGTGAGCTTTATTGGCGCCATCCAGGGCAATGCCGATATTTCCGTGGGCAACGTGGTGGGGTCCAATATCTTCAATACCCTCCTCATCCTGGGCATCACGGGAATCCTCCTTCCTGTGGCCATTACCAAGGAAAACCGGAAGAAGGACATCCCGGTTAATATTGTAGTTACTCTTCTGCTTATTGTCCTGGGCTTCAAGCACTCCATTCTTGGTATCGGAACCGATGGTTTAACCAGAATCGACGGTGCGGTGCTCATCCTCCTCTTTGCGGTTTATATATGGCAGAGCTTTGCCGGAGGCAAGGAAGAAAAGGAAGAAAAGGCCGAAGAAGAGGCCAAGCCCATGAAACCCGTCTGGGCCGTGCTTATGATTCTGGGCGGCCTGGGTGCTCTCATCTGGGGCGGCAATCTCTTTGTGGATTCCGCTACGGACATTGCCCACCGTTTGGGAGTAAGCGACAAGTTCATTGCCATAACCATCCTGGCCGGAGGCACTTCCCTGCCGGAACTGGCCACCTGCGTGGCAGCCGCTGCCAAGAAGAAAGGACAGCTTGCCCTGGGCAATATCATTGGCTCCAATCTCTTCAACATCCTGCTCATCCTGGGCGGTTCGGCCCTTATCCATCCCCTGTCCTTCGAGGATATTTCCTTTATCGATATGGGCGTGCTGCTGGTGAGTGCCCTGGCCCTCTGGACCAGCTGCATCGTGGGCAAAAAGAATGTCCTGGACCGTCTGGACGGCGCCTTCCTGGTGCTGGTTTGGCTGGGATATATGGCTTATCTGATCCTTCATCTGTAGTATGCGCAGGTCCCTCCTCATAGCCTTGCTCCTGCTGGCCTTCTCATCGGCCCGTTCCCAGGACAAACAGTGGGTCAACCACCTGGCTCTGGGTATTACGGCAGGGGTGGACGGTGCCGGTCTGGAGCTGGCGGTCCCCTTCTCTCCGTATGTGCAGCTGCGCACAGGCTATTCCATTTTCCCCTATTCCCTCAAGAAGACTTTGGATCTGGAAGAGGATTTCAAGGAGCAGGGGCTGGACTTTGGAGCTGTTCCCGTGTATGCTACCGTATGGAAAGGCGGCACCGGAAAAGTATTGCTGGATATCTTCCCGGGCTCAAAGACCGGTTTCCGCTTTACGGTGGGTGCCTATATGGGCCCCGGCAAGGTATTTCACGGCTATGGAGACCTCAGGGAGCATTTTGAGGAAGATGATTATGCCACTCTGGTTATGACTTACAATACGTTCTCGTTCACTACGGATCCCAAAGGCTACGTGCAGGTGGACGGTATTATGAAGAACGTGGCCCCTTATGTGGGCGTGGGGTATGGCCGCGCTATCAAGCCCGACAGCCGGCTCCGATTTAGCGTGGATCTGGGAGGCATCATTACCGGAGGCCTCACGGTCCAGACGTACAACTACAGCGTAAACAAAAACGGAGAACCGGTTGTGCTGCACAGCAGCGACCTCAAGGACCCAAAGGACGGCCGCCAGCGGGACAAAGGCTGGATTGACCGGGTGAGCAAGTTCCCGTTTGTCCCCATCCTTAAACTGAACGTGTATTTCCTCTTGTTTTAAAAAAATATTACCTTTGTAGGAACAACTAAACCCAAACCCTATGTCTGTTACCATCAAGACTGTTGAAACCAAGGCGGAACTCAGAACCTTCATCAAGTTCCCTCTGGCTCTCTATAAAGACTGCCCGTATTACGTTCCCAACATCTTTATGGACGAAATGTCCGCCCTGGATGAGAACAAGAACCCTATGGGCAAGTACTGCAAGACCCGCAAGTTCCTGGCCTATAAGGACGGAAAAGTAGCCGGCAGGGTCATTGCCATCATCAACGAGATTGCCAACCGGGACTGGAATCACTCCGAGGTCCGTTTTGGCTGGATGGATTTCATTGACGACATAGAGGTGTCCAAGGCCCTGATCGATGCTGTGATAGCCTTTGGCAAGGAGAACGGAATGACGCAGGTCAGCGGTCCCCTGGGCTTTACGGACTTTGATAGCGAAGGCTGCCTTATAGAAGGATTCGACGACATCACTTCCTTCGCCCTTAAGTTCAACTACCCCTATTACGCCAAGCATTTCGAAGCCCTGGGCATGACCAAGGCCAATGACTGGATAGAGTTTCGCGTCTATGTTCCGGATACGGTTCCCGACAAGGTAATGCGTGCCTCTAAGATGCTCACGGAGCGTTATGGCCTGCACGTCCGCAAA
>JAEEQI010000047.1 GCA_016285215.1 Bacteroidales bacterium
TGGTCACCTTTCCGCTTCTGAAAATCACCCACACCGCTCCGGACGCCACCGGTAACGCCATCGGCGCCTGGCTGGTGGAGAATGTGAAGGAAATTTCGGCCTTCAACTGCGTCAAGGGCTTCCTCAATCTGCAGTTTTCCCCGCTCTACTGGAGCGAGGTTCTGCAGGGCATTGCCGAGGACGCCGACTATGGCCAGCTGCCCTCTACGGGCAAAAAAGTGATGGTGGAGTTCTCCAGCCCCAACACCAACAAGCCCCTTCACCTGGGTCACATCCGCAACAACCTGCTGGGAGACAGCGTGTCGCGCCTGCTGAAGGCCTGCGGCAACGATGTTATCAAGGCTACCCTGGTGAACGACCGCGGCGTGCACATCTGCAAGAGTATGTACGCCTGGGAGAAACTCTTCAACGGAGCCACTCCGGAGAGCACCGGCAAGAAGGGCGACCACCTGGTGGGTGACTGCTATGTGGCCTACGCCAAGTTGGAAAAGGAACACCCCGAGGTGCTGGACGACGTCCACAAGATGCTGGTAGACTGGGAAGCCGGTGACCCGCACGTGCGCGAACTCTGGAGTATGATGAACGGCTGGGTGTTCGATGGCTTTGACCAGACCTACAAGGCCCTGGGCATTTCCTTCGATAAGGTGGACTACGAGCACGACACTTACCTCCTGGGTAAGGAGCTGGTCCAGAAGGGCCTGGATATGGGCGCCTTTGTAAAGGACCCGGACGGCTCTGTCTGGTGCGACCTCACCGCCGACGGCCTGGACCGCAAGCTGGTTCTCCGCGGAGACGGCACTTCCGTGTACATTACACAGGATTTAGGAACGGCCGAACGCCGATTTGCCAACTATAATCTGGACTCCCACGTATATGTAGTAGGTAACGAGCAGGACTACCACTTCCAGGTGCTCAAGCTCATTCTCAAGAAGCTGGGCTTTGACTGGGCCGACCAGATTTACCACCTCTCCTACGGTATGGTGGAACTCCCGGAAGGCAAGATGAAGTCCCGCGAGGGCACGGTGGTAGACGCCGACGACCTCATCCAGAGTATGTACGAAGAGGCCAAGAAGACCTCCGAGGAAAGCGGCAAGCTGGCCGACCTCCCCGAAGAGGAGAAGGAGAAGCTCTATCATATGATTGGCCTGGGCGCCCTGAAGTATTTCATCATCAAGGTGGATCCCAAGAAGACTATGCTCTTCAACCCCAAGGAGTCCATCGACTTCAACGGCAACACCGGTCCCTTCATCCAGTACACGCACGCCCGTATCTGCAGCATCCTGCGCAAGGCCAGCGTGTCCTTCGGCCCGGCCGATATCAACGCAAGCGTTGAGCCTTCCGCCAAGGAAATCCGCCTCACGCAGCTGCTGAGCCTCTATCCCGGCAAGGTGGCCGAAGCCGGTGCTGCCCTGAGCCCCGCCATCATTGCCAACTACGCCTATGAGCTGGCCAAGGAGTTTAACCAGTACTACCACGACACGCCCATCCTCAAGGAACCGGACCCTGCCGTGCTCAAGTACCGGCTGGAGCTCATCTCAGTGCTGGCCCGCACGCTGAGAAGCGCTATGAAGATTTTGGGAATAGACCTTCCCGAAAGAATGTAAAAGAAACCCCGAAAGCTTGCTTGCTTCCGGGGTTCTTTTTATCGTTAAAAGCCGCCGCCGAATCCGCCGGGGCCGCCCATTCCACCAGGGCCGCCGAATCCGCCACGGGGACCGCCCATACGCTGCTGACGGGCTTCTTCCTTCTTCTTCTGGTCTTTGCGATAGGCTTTGAACTGATCTTTGGTGAGGATTTCCTTCAGGGCCTTGTCATAGGCTTTCTGGTCCTTTTCCATCTGAGCCTGCTTCTCCTGCATCTGGGCCATACGCTCCTGCATCTGCTCAAAGAATTCCTGACGCTCGGCGTCGCTCATATTGCGGGGATCCTTTCTCTCTCCGTTACCCTGGCCGAAGCCTTCAAAACGGAATTCGAGTTTGCCGTCATACTGCTTGTTGAGTTCCAGAACGGCTGCCTCCTGTTCGGCGGTCAGGTCATAGTCCTGTGCCATCTGGGCGGTTTTCTCTTCCGGAGTAAGGGGCTTGGGTGCCTCGGGCCTGCCGCCCTGCGGGGGCTGCTGTGCAAAAAGGGTTGCGGTGCCCACAAGAAGTGCGGCGAACGCGGTCATCAGGTTTTTCATACACTAAAAATTAATTAACACTGAGCGCTTTATTAGCAAGAACAATACCAAAACTTACTCGGAGAAAAGCTTGAGGACTCCCTTGATGACTTCGTCTATTTGGGCCGAAGTTTCCAAGGGGAAGCCGAAGGCCGCTACGCGGTAGCCTTTCCCGTTATAAAGGGTGGCAGCCGGGATGTTGGTGCCTTCGTATCTGAGCAGCACGCGACCGTCTTTGCCGGCCGGGGCTATGCCATCGGCGTTGTCTACCTTGTAGATGAGCGGAGACCAGGCGCGGTTGTAGCTCACCAGCGGCAGATTGGACTTGGGCTGGGGCTTGGCAAAGCCTGAGACGTCACCAAAGTTGGTGACCCACTCATAGCCCAGCACCTGTTTGATAAAGGAACGGGTGCTTTCCGGAGCCTTGGGAACGCCGGGATACAGGTGGTCCCAAGCATCCGTGGCAATGTAAGAGCCGGAAATGAGCACGTGGCCGCCGCGGCTTGTGTAGGTCTTGAGGGCGTTCTGAAGGTTGTGGCTAAAGACCTCGAACTTGTGGGGAACGGCCCCGCGGCCCACCTGGGTGGTGAGCTGTTTGCCGCAGATGAGATCCACGGCAAAGGCGTCGGAATCGCCGATGAAGGCTTCGGCCGAAGAGGACTCGAAGGCATAGCCGGCGTCCAGGACGGCGCGGCCGTGCTGATAGACAAAGTCAAAGGTGTTACCGGCAATCTGGGTGCCGCACATATCGGTGTAGGAGCCACCGAAACCGGGGTTGTCGTCTGAGACGTACTCGGAGTTGCGGTCAAAGTTGAATACCGTACCGGCCATATTGATTTCCGTTCCCCACGGGACGCCGCTCTCCAGGTTGTCCGTGAAGCCAGCATACTGGGGCGTGTCAAACCAGGTGGGGCCCGAAACGCGGGTAAAGTTGTTTACAACCAGCACTTTCTTTGTTTGGGCCGAAGGGAAGCCCGCTGCCAGAATCTCAGAGGGGAAGCTCTCGCCGCCGGCGTTGCAGGCGGTAATCTTGAAGCTGTAGACGTGGCCTTCTTCCAGCGGTAGCGTGCAGGTGTTTTCCTTCACCTGGCGGCCGTTGTCAAAGCCGCCGTCGTCCTTGCGGGTATAGACCTTATAATAGGCAGCCTGGGCCGTGGGCTCCAGCGGGTCGCGGGTTTCGGCCCAGTTGAGGACCACCTGGTGCGTGGAATCCAGCTTGGCGCTGAAGGCGTGCACCGGCAGGGGCTGCACGGCGTAGGGGATACCGTAGCGGGCGCTCAGGAATTTGAGGATGCCCTTATATACGGCGCGGCAGGCATCGAAGCGGAAGCTCGGATCCATACCGTAGCGCATATCGGCAAAGTTCTGGTGGGAGAGGAGCTCCAGCAGCAGGGCCGGCACATTGGTGGTGCGGCTCTCGCTGTAACTGCGGTCCCACGTCTCGCGACGGCTCCAATTGGGTTCGTACAGCGTTCGGATGTCTTCCACAACCTGGGTCTGGACAAGGTCGCAGAGGAGACGGGAGCTCAGGCGTTTTTCTCCATCCGGGAATACTTCGGCCCCTTTGTTCTTTAGCGTGTAGATGGCCAGGGTGCCAATGATGGAATCGCCCGGGGTGATGCCGGCATCGGTGTGGAAGGCCAGCGAAAGGTCAATGGGAATGCGTCTTCCCGATGCTTCGGGATTGACGCGGGAGCCACCGGTGATTTCCTGCACCCAGGCACCGCGGCAGGCGTATTCCTTGGTGTATTCTGTATCCCATTCGTCGGCAATGGCCAGGTCAATTCCGCTGTATTGCAGGTTGTACAGGGCTCCTTCTACATAGGCGGGCATACCGGAGATTTCTCCGCCCCTTTCCACTTTACCCATGCCACCGCCAAAGCGCACGGCATCGGCCGTTACTACGCCCAGGTCGGAAGAGATATTGGTGAGTTCCACAAACCCTTGGGTGCCCTTGTCAAAGAGGTAGGTGCCCAGGTAAATCCACATACCGCCGCCCATCTGCTGGTTCACGTGTTTGAGGGTTTCGCCTCCCAAGTGATGGATGGTATAGCGGGCGTCGGAAGTGCTTTCCGGCAGGGTCTTGTAGCTCACATAGACGGCATAGTTGCCTTTCTCTTCAATGGTGGGGCGCCAGATAATGCGGGCCGGCACTTCGCCCTCACGGGCGGTATGGATCTTCTTGGCCGTACCTTTGCCGAAAGGGAAATCGTAGCCCTTGTAGACGGCGCTGAAATCGGCAAAGCCGGTTCCGGCCTCTTCCCATTCTCCGGTTTCCTGGTATCGGCCCCTGGCGCGGACGCTGGGCGTTCGGCCCTCTGTAAAGGCAGGGTCATTGTCGCAGACTACCTCGCGGGTCTGGATGTCCCGCTCGCGCGGAGTGAGCACCACGGCGCCGGCGTTCTCCAGCATAGGGATGAGGAAGGGGAGTACGTAACTCTGGGTATAGATGTCTTCCAGCGTGCGGTGATTGGGGGAGCGCTGCCAGTCCCAGAGGCCGGTTTCGTCGTTGAAATAACGGCCGTGGCTCTGCCAGAGGGCAATGTGGCGGCCGCTCAGGCCCATCGGCCATTCATCGGCCCCCTGTACCAGCGGGGTTCCCTGGGGCTCTTTGACGCGGAACGGGGTTTCCAGGGCGCTGCCGTCGTTGTTCACGGCGGGCTGGGTGATACTGGCGAGCCGGATTCCTTTGGCGTAGATGTTTCCTACCTTATACTTGCCCAGCTTGGACTTGCCCAGCTCTTCAATCTGTTCCGTGAGCCAGGAGATGTCTCCCTTGCGGTAAGGCTGGCCCAGGAGGTTCTGGGAGAAGTAGAAGTCCAGTGCATTGCCGCGCACAAGGACCTTCTCCAGTTTGAAGCGGGTGGTTACACCGGTGCGGCGTTTGAGCCGCTGTTGCAAAGAGTCCGTAACGGTATTGAAGTCCCGTGCCTTGGGGGTCTGTGCCGGGATGGGGAGGAAGACCAGCGCCAGGGCTAGGGAAAGGAGGAATCGTTTCATTTTTTCTGTTTACTCAGGTCCCATATAATGACTACTATGGTACTCAGGGTGATGGCCAGGCCGTCGGCCAGGAGGTCCCAGGGGTCTCCGCTGCGATAGTCGGTCAGGTGTGCCTGTCCCCATTCGGTGGCAAAAGCCAGCCCCATACCCAGCACCCAGGTGATGCCGGAAAAGAGGAAGGTGGATTTGGGCGTTTCCGTGAAGCGGTCAAAGGCCAGGAACGCCAGGATGGGGAAGGGGAAAAACATACAGAAGTGGACCAGTTTGTCGGACGGAATGCCCAGCAGGGACCAGGGGACATCCGGCGTATTCTCAAACTTGCCAAAACACAGAAACAGCACGGCCAGGAGATAAATCACGAAGCCGCACTGGAATACTTTTTTGGGGGTAATCTTCATTACTTGAGAAGGAGTTCGCCAAAGAATTCGGGCCTATGGAAATCCGGTTTGGGAGTGTCAATGGGACTCCAGCTCAGGTAGTGCGGGTGAGCGGTCTTGTCTCCGCACTTGTAGAAATTGGCGCGGATGCTGTCCGGAAGGTTCTCGGGGTCCACACCAATGAGCTCGAAGGGAATGACCACGCCTACGCGCCAGGTCCAGATGCCGCCCTCGTCCAGGGGACCGCCTTCCAGCTGGCCGAAGCGGAGAATCTCCTCCATTTCCTCGGCGGGACGGGCCACGCGGCCGTGGCGGTCTGCACCGCTGCAGGCCAGGACCTTGCCCAGGGCGTTGATCTCAAAGTTATAATACGTGTCTTCCTCGGGGTCCTTGATGAACACCTCTACACAGCTGTCTTCCCACTGGCGGCCGTTGTCCGTGAGGTTCTGGGCCCGGAGGTCCAGGCCGCTTACGCGGAAATCCACCACCAGGGCATCCTGCGTGCGGGCAATGCGGCCGCTGCACAGGGGAGCGTAGGGGAAGGTCTCCGGCCAGTTGACACATTCTACATCGAAACGGGCTCCACCCAGTTCCAGGGCGGTGTCCAGGTCTTGGTTCTCAAAGTCTGCGAGAGGGACGTTGATCTTATTCATCATAGGGCTTGCATATCGTTAAGTTTCTTGTAATAACCACCCAGGGCAATGAGCTCCTCGTGCTTGCCGCGCTCCACTATCTGGCCCTCGTGCAGGACCACAATCTCGTCGGCGTGGCGGATGGTGGACAGGCGGTGGGCAATGGCAATGGTGGTGCGGGAGGTCATAAGGCGGTCCAGGGCGTCCTGCACGGCGCGCTCGCTCTCCGTATCCAGGGAGGCCGTGGCCTCGTCCAGGATGAGGATGGGCGGGTTCTTGAGGATGGCCCGGGCAATGGAAAGCCGCTGGCGCTGGCCTCCCGAGAGCTTGGAACCCCGGTCTCCGATATTGGTCTGGTAGCCTTCTTCCTTCTCCATAATGAAGTCGTGGGCGTTGGCAATCTTGGCGGCGGCTATTACATCGGCCTCCGTGGCTCCTTCCACGCCAAAGGCTATGTTGTTGAAGATGGTGTCGTTAAAGAGGATGGGCTCCTGGTTTACGTTGCCCATCAGGGCCCGGAGGTCTTTGACCGCCACGTTGCGGATGTCTTTTCCGTCCAGGGTGATGCGGCCGCCGGTGACGTCCCAGAAGCGGGGGATGAGGTCCACCAGCGTAGATTTGCCGGCGCCGGATTCTCCCACTATGGCTATCATCTTGCCGCGGGGAATCTCCAGGTCCACGCCCTTGAGGATTTGCCGGCCGTTTTCGTAGGCGAAGCTTACGTTCTCCAGGCGGATGCTGTCCTTGAAGTCTTCCAGCTTTTCGGGGTTCTGGGGGTCCTTGATGGGGTTTTGGGCCTCCAACACTTTATTGATGCGCTCCATAGAGGCCAGGCCCTTGCGCACGCTGTACGTGGCGCGGGAAAGCTCCTTGATGGGTTCAATGACGGAGTAGAGGATGACCAGGAAGAAAATGAAGGTGGGGGCGTCAATGAAGTTGCCGTTGCCCAGCAGGCTCTTGCCGCCGATGATCATTATACCGCCTACGCAGAGCACAATCATAAGCATCACGGTTCCCAGGAATTCGCTCACGGGATGGGCCGTGGCCTGGCGGGTGCTCACGCGGGCCAGTTTGCGGCGCATACGGTCCGTGATGTCCTGGAAGCGGCGGTTCATAGTCTTTTCGGCATTGAAGGCCTTGATCACGCGCAGGCCGCCCAGGGTTTCATCTACCTGGCTCATAGTGTCGCTCCAGAGGCTCTGGGCTTCCAGGGAGGAACGTCTGAGCTGCTTGCCAATGAGGCCCATCACCCAAACAAAGGCGGGGGCAAACACAATGGTGAAGACCATCATCTCCGGGCTGATCCAGGTGAGGAAGCCAAAGTAGATGACAATGAGGATGGGGTCCTTGATGAGCATCGAGAGGGAGGCAATGATGGAGTTCTCTACCTCCGACACGTCTCCGGTAATGCGGGCTATGATGTCTCCCTTGCGCTCTTCCGTGAAGAAGCCAATGGGGAGGCTCAGGATCTTGTTGTAGATGCGGCAGCGCAGTTCCCGTACGATTCCCGTGGAGATGGGAATCATAACGGCGTTGGAACCAAAGTAGCAGCTGGTCTTGAGGGCGGTGAAGAAGATCATCACGCCGGCCAGCATAAACAGGGTGTTTCCGGCGCCATAAGTGGCAGCCAGGTCCGAAACGTAATAGTAGAAGTTGTTGATGATTTTGTCCTTGATGCCCATATCGCTGTTCCAGGGGATGAACTCGTAGACCGTGCTGTCCACCTTGAACAGGATGTTGAGGATGGGTACCAGAATGGCAAAGGAGAAGATGTTGAACACCGCGCTGAGGATGTTCAGAATCACGGCTCCGGCCAGATATCCTTTATAGGGAGAGGCGTATTGCCTCATCAGTTTCAAGAAATCTTTCATATCGTACAAAGATACGAAAAATCCTCTATAGTACCTTATCCAAATAGCGGAAGATAAGGCGGACACGGTCTTTGAGGACTTCGAAGTCCAGGGAGGCCGGGGTGTCCGTAGGTTTGTTGTTGAGCATAGTGATGCCGGAGGTGAACATCACGGCAGGGATGTTGTGATCCAGGAATACTCGCTGGTCGCTGATACGGCGGAAGAAGAGCCGCGTGAAATCCTTGCTTCCGTAATAGTCGTAACCCAGCTGCAGGCCGATTCCGGCATCCCGGTTGGCGCTTTCCAGCGAGCTGCGGCGGCCGGAGGATTCGTCGGACAGCATCATCAGATAACGGTCCTGGCCTTCCGTGATGGGGGCCTGGGTGGAGCCCAGCTGGTCCAGGTTGATGACCAGGTCAATCTGCGAGGGGCTCACCGGCTGTCCGGAAACGGGGTCCAGGAGTTTACCGGCCGAAATCTGCCGCCAGAGTTCTTCGGCCCCGGCCTGGTTCTTCTCCTTGGCGTCCAGGGCTACCACAATGAGACCGTGGCGATAGATTTTGCGGCAGGTGTTCATCTGGGTAATCATCTCTGCTGCCTGCAGCAGGGCGGCTACGCCGGAGGCGTTGCTGTCGGCCCCGGGGTAGAAGGTGCCGTTGAGGGTGCCCAGGTTGTCAAAATGCGCCATCAGAATCATATAGCGGGCCGGCGTGGCGCTGCCGGGGATGAGACCCACTACGTTGCGGGCCATTCCGTCGTTGGTGCTGAAGCCGTGCAGCCAGGCGCCTCCCAGGGGCTTGAGGCCCAGGATGCGGAACTCGCCTTCCAGCCAGGCGGCGGTCTTCTTGCCTCCTTCCGTACCGGTGGCGCGGCCGCCCAGTTCCTGCGAGCACAGGTACTCCACGTTGGCCTGGATCTTCTCCTGACTTAGGACTTGATCTGCATTGATGGGGCTGATGGTGTAGCGCTGCGCCGCGGCGGAAGAGCAGAGCGTGAGAAAAAATATTATGAAATATTTTCTTATCTTTGTCATTTGGCGCGAAATTAGATATTTCGTGGCTGATATGAAAATTTTTTTGATGAAAATCCGCTCAATCGCCATACTTTTTGCGTTGTTGCTGCCTCTGGCCGCCCACGCACAGTACGATAAAGACGTCTTTTCCTTCCGGGGCCGCACCGCCCTGCAGGATGGCCGCCTGAGCGAAGCCGTATCCAATTTCAACATCCTGGCCCAGCTGGACTCCACAGACTACTGGACCTTCTTCTACCGCGGCATTGCCAAGTACAACCTGGGCGATATCCGCGGCGCCAAGGCAGATTTCTCCACGGCCGTGCGCCTGAACCCGGTGTTCACTTCCGGTTACCATTACCGTGCCATCACGGAAAGCCGAACCGGCAACTACGACGCCGCCCTCAAGGACCTGGAACAGGCCATCAAGCTGAGGCCCGGCTCTTCCGGCCTGTATTTCACGCGTGGCGTTACCCTGTTCCTGAGCCGCCAGTTTGAGAGGGCCGTCTCGGACTTTGACAAATACATCCGCCAAGAGCCCAAAGACCCCGCCTCGTACCTCAACCGCGGCGCCTCCTACCTCTTTATGGGAGATACGCTCAAGGCCTTGGCAGACTATAACCAGGCCATCCGGATAGACCGTTTTGAGCCGGAAGGCTACCTCCGACGCGGCGGTCTGGAAGCCGCCCGCAAGCGTTACGATGCCGCCCTGCAGGACCTGGACAAAGCCATTCAGCTGGACTCCACCGTCACGCTGGCGTATTTCCAGCGCGCCCTGGTAAGGGCCGATAAGGGAGAGCTCAAGGACGCTATGAAGGACCTCAACACCGTGCTCAAATATGAGCCCGGCAACGCCCTCACCCTCTACAACCGAAGCCTCCTGAGCGCCCAGGTGGGAGATTACGAAGGTGCCCTGGAAGATATGGACCGCGTGATTGCCATCAATCCCGGCAACGTGCTGGCGTACTTCAACCGTGCCGGTTATTTCATTGAAATGCAGCGCTGGGACGACGCCCTGGCCGACTATAACAAAGCCATCGAACTGTATCCCGACTTTGCCAAGGCCTATCAGAACCGCGCCTACGTGGAGCTTCAGATGGGTATGACGCGCGCTTCCAAGGAGGACTACCGCATAGCCAGAACCAAAGTGGCCGAATATGAGAAGGCTACCTCCGGAGGAGCCGACTTCTCAGACACCACCAAGAAATACAGCAACCTGCTGGCCTTTGACGCAGACTTTGCCCGCAGCGGCGGCTTCGAAGACGAGATGCTGCGTCACCGTGACGTGGACATCAACCTCAAGCCCCTCTACCGCTTTGCCGTGGTGGAGGAAACCGACGCCACCAACTATGCCCTGGCGCACCGTTACGAGAACCGTCTGCTGGACAACTTCATTGCCAGCGCTCCGCTGCCGGTGACGGTGGCCGCGGGTTCGGTGAACATCCCCATCACTTCGCCGGTGCTTACCCAGTCCGTGAAGGGAGAGTTCTTCAAGGCACTGCAGGATGCGGGGCTTAAGCAGTATTCTTCGGCCCTGTTGCATTACTCCAACGCGGTGGAGGCCGATGAAACGGATCCTTACGCCAACTACTACAAGGCTTTCTACTTGATGAACCGGGGCGCATTGAGGGCCGAAATGATTGAGTTCATTGCCTCTTTCGAGTCCAACGTGCAGACCCTCACGATGGACGACCGCGGTAACACCCGCGCCCGGGTGCGGGAACAGGTGACCCGTGAATACGATTATTCGGAGGCCCTCGCGGATATGGAATCTGCCGCCGCGCTGCTGCCTTCCTTCCCTTATATCCAGTTCAACCTGGGCAACCTCTACTGCCTGAGCTCCCGCTTTGTGGAAGCCATAGACAGCTACGACAAGGCCATCAAACTGTATCCCTGGATGGGCAGCGCCTACTTTAACCGAGGCCTGGTGCTCATCTATCTCAAAGACAAGGAGAAAGGCTGCATTGACCTGTCACGAGCCGGAGAACTGGGTGTTGACGATGCCTACAGCGTCATTGGCCGCTATTGTGAAGAGGAGAACCGGCCGTGATGAAATTCATTAGTTTTTCCAGCGGCAGCTGCGGCAACTGTTCCCTCCTTCTGGGCCCTTCTTCCGGCATTCTCATTGATGCCGGCGTGGGCATCCGCAGTGTGCGCAAAGAACTGGAGTCCCTGCATCTGGGCTATGAGAATATTTCGGCCATCCTGGTAACACACGACCACGGAGACCACATCCGCTCCCTGGGTTCTTTCTGCAAGCGGGTCAGCGCTCCGGTGTGGACCACGCCGGCCATCCACGACGCCCTTCTGTGGCATCCCTTTACCCGTGACTGGATTGGCCCCTGCCGCCAGGACCTGCAGGCCGGTGTCTGGAATCCGGTAACGGAAGACTTTGACGTGCAGTACTTTGTGGTGCCGCACGACGCTACCCAGTGCGTGGGTTATGCCATCCGCTGCGGAGAAGAGCTTTTTGTGCTTATGACCGATATGGGCCACGCCACGGACGAAGCCCTGCAGTGGGCCTCCCAGGCTAATACGGTAGTGATTGAATCCAATTACGATCTGGGTATGCTGCTGGGCGGAAGCTATCCCCAGGAGCTCAAGGACCGCATTTCCCACGGCATAGGCCACCTGTCCAACGACGCCTGCGCCGAGGCCATCCCCCGCTTCCTGCACCCCGGTCTCAAGAACCTCTTCCTTTGCCACCTCAGCGGCAACAACAACACCCCCGAGCTGGCTTACGCCAGTGCCCGCGGCGCATTGGAAAGTGCCGGCGTAGAGCCCGGCACCGTCAATCTTCGCGTATTGCGGCGCGGAATTCCCTCACCGCTGCTGGTATTATAACGGATAAATTCCCGCACCCACAAAGTCTATGAGCGCCTGGGGGGCTATGCAGATTTGCAGGCCCCGGACGCCGGCACTGATATAGATGGTGTCCCAGAGCAGGGCGCTCTCGTGGATGAAGGTGGGGAGGGGCTTTTTCATACCTATGGGGGAGCAACCGCCACGGATGTAGCCGGTGAGGGGCAGCAGTTCCTTTACGTGAATCATAGCGCAGTTCTTGTTGCCGGAGATGCGGGCTGCTACCTTGAGGTCCACTTCCATAGAACCGGGCACCACGCAGACAAAGAGTCCGTTCTTGTCTCCCCTCAGAACCAGCGTCTTAAACACGCGGTCCAGGTCTTCTCCCAACTGCTCGGCCACGTGGGAGGCTTCCAGATGTTCCTCGTCCACTTCGTAGGGAACCAGGGTGTAGGAAATGCCGGCTGCATCCAGGAGCCGGGCCGCGTTGGTTTTCTGAACTTGCATACCCAAAATTACGAAATAATCCGTAACTTAGCAAACTATGTCGCCACAAGAGGTATTAAAGACATATTGGGGCTATGAGGCCTTCCGTCCTATGCAGGAGGAGATTATCCGGGAAGCGCTGGCAGAGCGTGACGTCCTGGCCATTCTCCCCACGGGCGGCGGCAAGAGTGTGTGCTTCCAGGTTCCCTGCCTCATGAAGGAGGGGATTGCCCTGGTGGTAACCCCGCTCATTGCCCTTATGAAGGACCAGGTACAGAACCTCCAGGACCGCGGCGTGCGGGCTATGGCCATCCACGCCGGTATGAGCCGCCACGAGGTAGATCTGGCCCTCAATAATGCCGCCTACGGTGACTACAAGTTCCTGTACCTGAGCCCGGAGCGCTTGCAGACCCGCCTGTTCCAGTCCTACCTGGACGTTCTCAAAATCTCCTACATTGTGGTGGACGAGGCCCACTGTATCTCGCAGTGGGGGTACGATTTTCGGCCCAGTTATCTGGAGATTGGCAAGCTGCGGGAACGCACGGACGCCCCGGTGATTGCCCTCACAGCCACCGCCACGCCGCTGGTGGCCGATGACATTATGGACCGGCTGGGCTTCAAGGAGAAGAACCTTCTCCGCTCCGGCTTTGAGCGCCCCAACCTGAGCTACATAGTACGCAAGACGCAGGACAAGATGGGCCAGATCCGCAGCATCTGCGAAGGCGTGGCCGGCAGCGGCATCGTGTATGTGCGAAGCCGCGCCCGCACCCAGGAGCTGTCCGAGTTCCTCATGTCCGGGGGCATTTCGGCCTCCTGCTATCACGCCGGATTGGGCGCGCAGACCAGGGCCGACCGCCATAAAGCCTGGAAAGACGGCACCACCCGCGTGATGGTGTGCACCAACGCCTTTGGTATGGGCATAGACAAGCCCGACGTGCGCTTTGTGGTACACGCAGACGTTCCCGACAGCCCCGAGGCCTACTTCCAGGAAGCGGGCCGTGCCGGCCGAGACGGAAAGCCGTCGTTTGCCGTGCTCCTATGGAACGGAACGGATACCGCCCGCCTCAAGCAGCTGGAAGAGGTCTCTTTCCCCAGCCTGGAGAGTATGGAAGACCTGTACCAGAAGCTGCACATCTTCTTCCAGGTCCCCTACGATGAGGGAGAAGGCCGTATGCTCAAATGGGATATGGCCCAGTTTTGCAAGCATTTCCACCTGCAGCAGGCGCCGGTGTATTACGCCGTCAAATATATGGAAAGGGAAGGCCACTGGACCCTGGCCGAAGATATGGACATCCCCACCCGCATCAAGATTGACGTGGAGCGTTCGGCCCTGTATAATATTGACCTTCCGGACCCGTTGATGCCGCAGGTGCTGGAGGTGCTTATGCGCCTGTATACCGGCATTTTCTCCTATCCCGTGTCCATTGACGAGGAAGCGGTGGCCAGCCGCTGCGGGGTTAGCACTTCGGCCCTTAGACAGCTTCTGTACGGCCTTAGCGTGAACCACGTGATCCGGTACATTCCGGCCGACCACGCCACGGTGCTTTATCTGCAGCACAACCGTCTCAGGCCCGGCAACGTGCAGCTGAGCCCCAAGCGCTATCAGATGCTTCGCAGTACGTACGCAGAGCGGGTGCAGGCCATCATCGAGTATGTGGAGGAAGAGACTGTTTGCCGCTCGCAGTACCTGCTCAAATACTTTGGCCAGGAGAAGAGCGAACCTTGCGGCAAGTGCGACTACTGCCGCGCCGCCAAGGCCCGTCCGGAAGACCTCCGGGGCCGGCTCAAGGCCTGGATAGAAAGCAAGAAGGGAAACTACACGCTTACCCAGGTGAGAACGGCATTTGGAACCGTGGAAGAAAGTTACCTGGAGACCCTCCGGGACCTCATAGACAAAAAAGAAGTACCGCCTTATAAAGAATAAGTATGGCCGAAACCAAAGATATACTGCTGCAGCGCATCCGGAATGGCGGCGTCCTCTCTACGGGGGCGCAGATCCGGCTGTGCCTGATGCTCAGCTATCCGGCCATCCTGGCCCAGCTGTCGTCGGTGATGATGCAGTACATCGATACCTCTATGGTGGGGCATCTGGGGGCGGCGCAGGGTGCTTCCATCGGCCTGGTTTCTACCTGCCTGTGGCTGTGGGGCGGCTTCTGCTTTGCCGTTTCTTCCGGTTTCTCGGTGCAGGTGGCGCACCTGATA
>JAEEQI010000222.1 GCA_016285215.1 Bacteroidales bacterium
CAGACCAAGCATTATTTCCAGGCCGACAGCGTGCTCAAGGGCGTTTTCACCGCCGCCGAGAAGATTTACGGCCTCCACTTTGAGGAAGTGACCGGCGAGGTGGAAGTTTACAACCCTGCCACCAAGGCCTACAAGATTACCGACACCGACGGTTCCCTCATCGGCATCTTCTACCGCGACTACTTCGTGCGTCCCACCAAGCGTGGCGGTGCCTGGATGAACAACTTCCGCGAGCAGAAGACGGGCGTCCGTCCCATTATCGTCAACGTGTGCAACTTCCCGGCCCCCGGCGTGGATCCTACCGAGCCCCAGCCCAGCCTCCTCACCATCGACAATGTGCAGACGGCCTTCCATGAGTTCGGCCATGCCCTCCACGGCTTCCTGAGCCAGTGCAACTACGTGACCGTGAGCGGCACCAACGTAGCCCGCGACTTCGTGGAAATGTTCTCCCAGTTCAACGAGAACTTCGCCTTTGTGCCCGAGATCCTGGCCAACTATGCCAACAACTGGGAAACCGGCGAACCCATCCCGGCCGAACTGGTAGAGAAGATCCGCAAATCCCTCACCTTCAACCAGGGCTTCACCACCGGCGAACTCTGCGCCGCCTCCATCCTGGACATGAAATGGCACGAACTCTCTGCCGCGGAGCTGGCCACCTTCACCGATGCCCAGAGCGTGCGTGACTTCGAGACCAAGGTCTGCGACGAGATGGGCCTGATTGGCGAAATCATCCCCCGTTACCGCACCACCTACTTCAACCACATCATGGGCAGCGGCTACAGCGCCGGTTATTACGGCTACCTCTGGAGCGAGGTCCTGGCCGTAGACGCCTGGGAGAAGTTCAAGGCCGATGGCATCTTCAATCCCGCCACCGCCAAGGCTTTCCGCCAGACCTTCCTGGAGAAGGGCGGCTCCGAAGAGCCCATGGTGCTCTACAAACAGTTCCGCGGCGCCGAGCCGAATCCTTCGGCCCTCCTCCGCGCCCGTGGACTTGAGTAGGCCGTGGAGATAATCACCTGATTTATACCACTTTAAATAATTACCCCCTGGTTGAAATGACCAGGGGGTAATTGCATAATGTATTAGTCTTCAGATTATTACGTCCACGGGCTACTGGATGTATGAGGTAAGGACTTTCATTTCTCCGTCGGGGACGAAGCAGACATCGTCGGCCGATGCGGGGATTAGGACGGTCTCGCCCTGGCGGACGGGGACCTCTTCACCGTCCACCTCCAGGGTGCCTTCTCCGGCGAGGCACATGACCACCATGAAGGAGTCAATCTCGCTCAGGTCCTTGGCGTAGGGGAGGGTGAGGTCGTAGATGCTGGTGGTGAAATACCGGCAGCTCACTACCTCCTGCTCCTCGTTCTGCTCCGGGCTGTAGTGGGTGCGGTAGTCCGGATATACCGTGTAGTCGATGGCGTCCTTGGCCAGCTCGGTGTGCACCTCGCGGGGCTTTCCGTCCAGGCCCAGGCGGCCGTAGTCGTAAATGCGGTAGGTGATGTTGGACGTCTGCTGGATTTCTGCGATGAAGCAGCCGCCGCAGATGGCGTGGATACGGCCTGCCGGCAGGAAGAACACGTCTCCGGGATGCACGTCGTAGCGGGCCAGCACATCTGTGATGGTGCCGTCGGCCACCTTGGCGGCATACTGCTCCGGAGTAATCTTCTGGGTGAGGCCGGCCAGCAGGTGGGCGCCTTCATCGGCCGCCACCACATACCACATCTCCGTCTTGCCCTTGGAGCCGTTGTGCCGTTTGGCGGCCAGCTCGTCGTTGGGGTGCACCTGGATGGAGAGGTCCGAGAGGGCGTCGATGAACTTGATCAGGAGCGGGAACTCGTCTCCGGTATTCTCATACACGTGCTTTCCCACCAGTTCTCCCTTGTACTCTTTCACCAGCTGGGCGATGGTCTTTCCTTTCAGGGGACCTTCGGCCACCACGCTCTCGTTGCCGGCCACGCCGGAGAGCTCCCAGCTTTCGCCGATGTGTTTCTGGTCTGTTTCTATGCCTTTGTAAGGGGCAATCTTCTCACCGCCCCACACAATGGTTTTCAGAATAGGTTCAAATTTTAAAGGACTCATAATTTATTCTCCCATAATGTATTCTAAGGTGCCTCCGGCTACGATGTCCTTGTACTCGATGTACGGGAGGGCATAGGGCTGGCCGTTCAGCTTCACGCTCTTGATGTGGGTTTTTCCGGAGGTGACGCCCTTGGCGGTAATCACCAGGTCTCCGCCGGCCACCTTCACGGTCATCTTCTCAAACGGGGGAGCGCCGAACCAGAAGCGCGGCAGGGCGGGTTCCACCTGGTAGAAGCCCATGGCGGACATCAGGTACCAGCCGCTCATCTGGCCCACGTCTTCGTTGCCGGCCAGGCCTTCCACGTCGTTGAAATACATTTCCTTATATACCTGGCGCAGGCGGTCGGCCGCTTTGTCGGGCCGGCCCAGCAGGGAATACAGGTAAATGGTGTGGTGGCTGGGCTCATTGCCGTGGGCATACTGGCCGATGAGGCCGGAGATGTCCGGGGAAGCGTTCTCGCCTTCCACGTGGTCCGGAGCTTCGAACAGGCCGTCCAGCTTGGCCACGGTGGCTTCCTCGGAGCCGAAGAGCTGTACCAGTCCGTCTACGTCCTGGGGAACCAGCCACAGGTACTGCCAGCCGGTGCCTTCGGTGTAGTCGGAGGTTTCGTGGCGGCTGTAGAT
>JAEEQI010000223.1 GCA_016285215.1 Bacteroidales bacterium
GCCCCTCGACTTGCATGTGTTAAGCCTGCCGCTAGCGTTCATCCTGAGCCAGGATCAAACTCTTCATTGTATATTTTTTATAATGCTTAGCTTGCCCTGACGCTGTTTCTTAAAGAAACTGACGCTCGTTTATTGATAAATTGTTGTTACAATTTCTCTCGGTACTTGCTTGTACTTTTAGTCTTTCAATATTGTCAATGAGCCGTAAAAAATCCCGTTCGTTTCAAACGGGACTGCAAAGGTAGTAAGTTTTTCCGTAACCACAAATTTTTTCTGAGAAATTTTCAAAAAAATTGAGATTCCTCGGCTTCGCTCGGAATGACAAGGGAGTGAAACAAAATTTGTATCTTTGTGGTCTATGGAAAAGAGAGTATCGCTGTGGCAAATATTTGGGGTGTTCGCCAAGATTGGAGCGTTCACCATTGGCGGCGGATACGCTATGATTCCGCTCATTCAGGCCGAGATGTCCAAGCGCGGATGGATCTCGGACGACGAGCTCCCGGACATCGTAGCCCTCTCCCAGAGCGCCCCGGGCGTGATGGCCGTCAACATCTCCATCTTTGCCGGGCACAAGCTCCGCGGCATCAAAGGCAGCATCGCCGCCACCCTGGGCAGCATCCTCCCCTCTTTCCTCATTATCCTGGCCATTGCGCTGTTCTTTTCGGCCTTTAAAGAGAATCCTTGGGTGGAGCGGGCTTTCAAGGGGATTCGGCCCGTTGTCATTTCCCTGATCATCATTCCTATGGTGACTATGGCCAAGAAGTCCTGCAAGTCTTGGTGGACCTGGCTGCTGGCCATCCTTTCCCTGGTGCTGGTGGTTTTCCTCAACGTGTCCCCTATTTATATTATTATATGTGTGCTGGTGCTGGGATTCAGCGTCACTTATTATAAGGAGGGCCTATGGAAACGTTAGCGCTTTTACTGCAACTGGCCTGGACCTTCTTTGTCATTGGCGCTTTCACTATTGGGGGCGGCTATGCTATGCTGTCCCTCATTCAGAACCAGGTGGTGGTGGAGCATCCCTGGATTTCCGAGAGTCTGTTTACGGACATTGTGGCCGTGAGCCAGATGACGCCCGGCCCCATTGGCATCAACAGTGCCACGTACGTGGGCTATCACGTGCTGTATAACACCACCGGCAGCCAGCTGCTGGGCTTCTGCGGCTCCCTTACCGCCACGCTGGCCCTGATCCTGCCCTCGTTCATCATTATGCTGCTCATTGTGCGCTTTTACCTTAAGTTCAAGAGCAGCCGCCTGTATGCCGGCACTATGGACTGGCTCAAGCCCAGCGTTGTGGGTCTCATTGGCGCTGCGGCCATTATCCTTATAATAAAAACCACCTGGACGGGCGGTGTGCCAAACATCCAAGTGGTTTCCGATAACTTCCCCGATTGGAAAAGCTGGGTGCTGCTGGGCGGCGCCTTTGCGGCCGGATACTGGGGAAAAGTCAACCCCATTTACATTATCCTGGGCGGCGCCGCGCTAGGCTTGCTGCTTTACTGATTACCAGCTGCGGGGATTCTCTTTCAGGTACTGCTCCAGCTCTTCGGGAGTGCGGGCGGGCTCACGGTCCAGACCAATAAGGCCGCGGTTGTCCATACAATAGGTCAGACCCATTGCATCAAACATCTCGAAGCTGTGGTCGATGGAGGCGTCAAAGCGGGCGTAATCCTTCTTGTCGGCTGCGCACCACTGAATCTCAGATAGAGCGCACATACGGGGCAGGAGCATATATTCCAGGTGCTCGGGAGTAGCAATGTACTCGGTCCAGAGGTTGGCCTGTACACCCAGGATGTGCTTCTGGGCATCGGGGGTAAGACCATCAAAAGGCTCGTAGGCGTATACCTTCTCAACAGGAAGATTGCCGCCAATGCCGAAGGGCTCCTTATCGCGTTCCTGGCTCTGATAGTAGTCAAAGTAGAGGTAGCTGTTGGGGGTCATAATGGCGTCGAAGCCCTTGTTGGCAGCCTCAATGCCACCCTTGACACCGCGCCAGCTCATAACCGTGGCACCGGGGGCCAGGTTGCCTTCCAGAACCTCATCCCAGCCAATGATCTTGCGGCCGTGCTGGTTCAGGAAATCCTGCATACGGGCGGTTACGTAGTTCTGCAGATAGTGCTTGGCCATAGGGCCCTTCTTGATGCCCAGCTCGCGCATCTTGGCAGCGCACTTGGGGCAGTGGTCCCACGGAATACCCATACTCTCGTTGAAGGCCTCGTCTCCGCCAATGTGGATGTACTCGGAGGGGAAGATGTCCATGGCCTCGGTCAGAACGGCCTCCAGGAACTTGTAGACCTCTTCGTTACCGGCGCAGAGGATATCGGGAGCCACTCCCCAGCGGGTCCAGACCTCGTAGGGGCCACCGGTGCAGCCCAGTTCCGGATAAGCAGCCAGGGCGGCCACCATGTGTCCGGGGAGGTCAATCTCGGGGATTACGGTGATACCACGCTCGGCGGCGTAGTCCACAATCTCTTTCATTTCTTCCTGGGTGTAGAAGCCGCCGTAGCGGATGCCGTCGTTGGAGCTCCAGTCCTTCTTGATAACGGTACCGTTGCGCCAGGCACCAATCTCGGTGAGCTTGGGATAGGCCTTCACCTCCATACGCCAGCCCTGGTCCTCGGTGAGGTGCCAGTGGAAGCGGTTGAGCTTGTAGGCCGTCATCACATCCAGATAGCGCTTGGTCTCCTCGATGGAGAAGAAGTG
>JAEEQI010000224.1 GCA_016285215.1 Bacteroidales bacterium
AAGGGCATATACGGTAAGGCCGGCCACCGTTTTGATGCCGGTCTTGCGCGTAATGTTCTTGCGGTGGGTAATGACCGTGTAGATGGAGATGTTGTACTCGTCGGCTATCTCTTTGTTGAGCTTGCCCTTGGCCACGCTCACCAGAATCTCCTTCTCGCGGGCGCTGAGCTCCTCCCCTTCCGGACGGGCGGCGGCCACCACTTCTTCCATACGGACCACCATGGGAACCAGGATATCGTCTTCGATGAGGGTGTGTTTGGCCAGGTCCTGCCGGAGGCTGGAAAGGTAGAAGAGCACTTTGTAAGCGTCCGTCTGACGGCAGGGGGCCGGCAGGAACATCATCACCAGGTTCTTGAGGTCGGCCAGTTTCTCCTCTATGTTGGAGTGGTTCTGCTCGTACTCTCCAATGGTGAAGGTGTTTCCGTCCTGGGAATTGAGCATCTCCTCCACATAGGGGAACACGGTCTCTTCTTCGTAGGCAAAATGGGTGAGAAGCTCCTGGCGATAATCAAAAAAGAAGCGACGGATTACGCGCTTCTGCTGGTCCTCACAGGGGACAATCATTTCTTCCAGGGCATTCTCCAGGTCCGGGAGCATTACCTTCGTGTAGTAGTTATGGGAATTGCGGAGGTATTCCAGGATGGCGGTGAGGTCTGCATTTTGAAGGGCTTCCCGGGAGGGCCGATAGCCGTCCATCATATGAACCCGGCAGATGAGCAGGAAGGTCTCTGCATCCAGGCCCGCTTTTTCGCAGACTTCCCCTACGCTTTCTTCTCCGAAGCCCAGGGACAGTCCCATACGATAGAAAACCCCCAGGAGAGAGAAGTCCGCGTCCAGAAGGTCCGCCATCTTCATAGCGGGGCTCATTCCGTTGCGTTCATGGGTGCCTCTCATAGCCTGCAAAGATAGTAATTTTTTGCGTATCTTTGCACAGAATGTCGGCCATTTTTCATATAGAGATTCCGGGGGGCGCCACGCGCGTGCTCCTGCACGCCTGCTGCGCTCCGTGCTCCAGTGCCATTGTGGAATGTCTGATGGAAAACGGCATCCGACCCGTCATTTTCTATTCCAATTCCAACATCTATCCCCTGGAGGAATATGAGCACCGCCTCAACGAGTGCATCCGGTACGCCAAAAAGTGGGGGCTGGAGATTGTAGACGACGTCTACGACCACTCCGCCTGGGGCGGCTGCGCCGTGGGGCTGGAGAACGAGCCCGAGCGCGGCGGTCGCTGCCTGCAGTGCTTCAAGTTCCGCCTGCTGCGGGCCGCAGAGTATGCATCGGCCCACGGGTTTGAAGTGCTCACCACCACGCTGGCTTCTTCCCGCTGGAAGAGCCTGGACCAGGTTAATGCCGCAGGCCAGTGGGCCTGTGAACAAGTTTCCGGCGTTACCTGGTGGCCCCAAAACTGGCGTAAGGGTGGCCTTCAGGAACGCCGGAATCAAATTATCCGGGAAGAGAACTTCTACAACCAGCTCTACTGCGGTTGTGAATTCTCCAAGAGGGATTAGAATGCGAAGTTAACTCCCACCTTGATCTGGTTGCGGTTGGTCTTCCAACCATCGGATTTGTCCACATTGAGGAGGTTGTGGTCGTAACCCACGGTGAACAGGAGGTCGCCCACCTGGAAACCGAGACCGCCGCCCAGATAGATGTTGAAACGGTTCATGTCACCGTTGTCGGAATTGTAGTGGTTGAAGGCATCTCCCTCGTTGATATGGATGGGGCCAAAGTCTACGCGGCCATTGTAAGTGGAACGGGCCACCAGACCCACCTGGAACACAGGACCTGCAAAGGCGCAGAGGGAGAAGTTGTCACTTACTTCCAGACGGTAATTCAGGTTGATGGGCAGGTTGAGGGCCAGCTCCGTATAGTGCTCCGTAAAGGTTAACACCTGCTGAAAAGTGGCGGCTCCATTATAGAAGAGCATGTTGGCATACAGACCGGGAGCCACACCCAGACCGGCAACCAGGGGAATGTTATAGCTGGCTCCGGCATAAAAACCGTTGAGCTTGATGGCGTCCAGGGAAGATTTCTCGGACGTGCTCTTTTCAATGGACAGGAGATAACCGGCACCGGGCACCAGCTGGGCAAAAGCCTCGGTACCCACGAGCAGCATAGCGGCTGCGAAAATGCTTGCAATGATCTTTTTCATAGTATATAATATTGTTGTATTTCCGTCTGCAAAGTTAGCAATTTTTTAAAATACCAACATCTTGGTATTGCCCGCCGTTTCAGTTTATTCTACCTTTGCGACAGCAAATTAGCCATATAGTTTAGGTAGTTTTATCCTTTTATTGTTGAAAAAAAGCCAACCCGTGAGGGCTGGCTTTTGGTTTTCTATACGGGTCTCTATTAGAAGAGGTAACCTACGCTGAAGTGCAGGAAGTTGCGTCTGACAGAGCGGAGGAACTCGTGTTCGCTAACCGTTCTGTGCAGGTTGGCAAAACCAAAATCAATACCTACCTCAATGCGGAGCATATCGCTTACCTCCACACCGGTGGCCAGGCCCCAGTAGAAGTTGAAGGGGCGGCGTGCCTCAAAGAAGGAATTGTTTTTGTTGAGCAGGGAATAAGTGGTGCCGTGATTGTCCTTTACTTTGTGGGCAAGGGCAAACTGCAGGGTGGGACCGGTCTGGCCAAAGACCTTGAGGTTGTCGTTTACCTCGTAGGTATAG
>JAEEQI010000048.1 GCA_016285215.1 Bacteroidales bacterium
GTCCAGGCCGCTCCCGGGGTAAAAGCCATAGTCTGCGGCAAGCGGGGAATCAAATACTTCTTTCCCGGAAAGCAGGAATACATAGTCCTGTGTATCCGGGCCACTGGATGTGTCAAAATAGCTGTTGGGTTCGTTTTTAAGGCTGGTTTCCAAGATAGCGGCGCGCTCAGTGTCGCTAAAGGCCCGCTTGAGAAATGTATCATTCAACCATTGCCGGACATCGCTCCGGCTCCAGTCCGTATCCCCATCGCTGTTTTGAAAGGGATGGGTATCCGGCATACGGTCGGCCAGAAGAACTGCATGGGTTCCGGAGATTTTCAAAACCCGCCACTTGATAGGAGCATAAGCGAAGTAATGCCAGGCCGATAAGTCCTTCCATCGATAGTGCTGCTCCCGGTCTTCTGCAGCGGAAATGGCATTCTCGCTATTAAGCCGATGATACCGCCTCTCCCCTACTACGGTTTCATCATCTTCGTCCCAGGTGGCTTGCTCCAACTGGGAAAAAAGGGAAGGATCCACAATAACATCTCCCTGGGCCAGGGCATAATCATCCACTGCGTCAAAGGGTTCGTTCACCACCTCGTTGGCCGGGTAGTTCCCAAAGTAAAGACAACTCCAGAGGGTCTCGTGCCCGAAAGAATTTTCATCCTTTACCCACGGGCTGTTCAACGAGTCATAGGAGTCTCCGGTGTAACGCTCTGTTGTAATCGGATCCTTGGAGCAAGAGAGGAGGATCAATAAGATAGATCCAAGGGAGAATAGGCGTATCTTTTTCATAAGGAGGAGGTTACTTCAGGGGCAATTTGGTACTTAGCCTGGCTCAGGTCCAGTATGATGGCCGGAAGGACGGCGGCATCGTTGCAGGTATTGACCATGCCGCGGTTATAGATATCACCTTCTGCGCCCACATAGACGGCATTTGCGTTGGTGTATCCACTGGTGCGCAGGAACCAGAATGATTCCCCGGGGGCTTCATTGACATTAGGAGACCACCAGGCACCGCGGCACTTGGCGTACAGGGTAGAACGGAAACGACGGGCCGGATCCGTGAACCCGTCGCCAGGATAGAAACCGTAATCGATGGCCTTGTCAGAAGAGAATGCCTCGGATTCGGAGAGAACGAAGACACGGTCACGGGTGGCCGGACCGCAGGACGTTCCAAAGTAATAATTGTTGGCATTTTCAATGTCAGTCTCTTCTATCGACATCCTTTCAGAGGGAGAAAAAGCCCTTTCCAGGAATGTTGTGTTGAGCCACTGACGCAAATAAGACGTGCTCCAGGTGACATCCTCGGGGGTGTCATGGTAGGGGCAGTCGTCCAGCATCCGGTTGGCCAGCAGCAAAGCTTTTTCCGCTTTGATGTTTAAGACCCGCCATTGGATAGGCGCATAGGCAAAGTAATGCCAGGCCGACAAGTCTTTCCAGCGATAGTGCTGGAGATGTTCTCCGGATGCGGTAACGGCATCGTCACTGCCCATGCGGTGATAGCGTTTGCCATCCAGAACGGTGTCTCCGTTCTCATCCCAGAGGGCTTGCTCCAGCCGGGCAAATAGGGATGCATCTACAATAACGTCACCCTGGGACAGGGCATAATCATCCACGGCGTCAAAGGCCCTTTCCACCACCTCATTGGCGGGATAGGAGCCGTAATAGAGACAGGACCAGCGGGTCAGATGATCCTTGGCATTTTCATCCTTTACCAGCGGGCTGTGCAGTTCTCCGTAACTGTCCCCGGTGCAACGCTCCGGGGTATCTATGGAATCTTTACTGCATGAGGGGATAACTACGCCTAAGATAACCGCCGAAAGCAAAACACAACAAATGTGGGCGCCAACGCCTTTCCTTTCCATGTACTTAATCTATTAGAAGGTGGATTTTCCTCTTTTTCCGGACATCAGAACCATGCTCAGGGCTATGGCCAGGAGGGCGACCGGCAGCAGCAGATATTGCTTCCAGGTGGTCAGGAAGAGGCGAACGCTGTCCAGGACACCCTGACCTACTGAATCAGCGTCTATCGGATACAGGTATGCGATGGCTGTGGCTGCAATCCCCAGGAACAGGCCGGCAAAGAGTGCGATGATAAGGGCCATACGTCCGTAGCAGCGCTGGCGGTCCACTTCTGCCTTAATGCCTTCTACTGCCTCCATCCGGCGTTGGGCTTCCAGGATAAAGGTAGGGTCGTCCTTGACGACAGGCTTGTTCTCGCGCAGGAAATCTTCTATCTCTTTCATAACTGTATGTACTGCTTCAGGTGGTTTCGGCCCATAGAGAGCTGGTATTTGACGGTGCCTTGCGGCATATTGAGGATGGCCGAAATCTCCTTGATGCTCTTATCCTCGAAGTAGAAAAGGGCTATGGCTGCCTTTTCCTTCTCGGGAATGCGCTCCAGGGCCTGGTAAAGCTGCTGGTAGCGGAAAGAGGCATCGGAGGTTTCGGAAGCCGGAAGGGTTACGGCGCTATCCAGTGAAGTCTGGTCCGGACGAGCCTTCCGGCAGTGGTCGATGTAACAATTATAGGCGATACGGAAGAGCCAGGTGCTGAATTTGGAAAGCCCCAGGAAGGAGCCGGAAGCCACATACGCCCGCACCAAGGCGTCTTGGGCTATGTCGTCGGCCAGGGCGGCATCTCCCCCACACAGCGCAAGCAGGAAGCGCCGTAAGGGCTCCTGCTGCTCGCGCACTTGGCTGATGAACCGCTCCTGCGTCATTGTTTACTGCTCCAGTTTCTTTTCTTCGGCCTCCATTTCCTTGGCCAGCATCTTTTTACCTACAAAGTAGGAGATGAACAGGCCGATTCCCACAGCGAGGAGTACAGCACCTGCAGGGAGCCAGAATTTGTTCAGGAACATATGGCGTCCGAACTCCCAGTTGAGTGTGCGTAGGATGCCCAGGGCGAGGAAACCTGCGCCCATAAGGCCCGTGATGCAGGCACCGTTGAGTTTTTCCAGCAGATCCTGCTTGATGGATTTGGGGCCCTTCTGCTTCTTGGAAGGTTCAAACTGGCTCATATCCACGGGAACGCCGGCCTCTATGGCTTTGAGCATAATTTCGGCCTTTCTGTTGATCTCTTGCTGCCGTGTGCGGGCAACCAGCCATACAATGGCAACGGGCAATACGACGCAAATGAAAACGGGCAAGCCAAAGTTTACTAAAATGTCTTCCATAATTGTATCAATAATAATGTTTAACTTTTTTACCCGCGTTTTGGAGCGGTTTCATCTGTTAGACGGAACCCCTGACCAAAAGGTTGGAAAAAAGTTGAATTATTTATTAGGTTCCATATGAATGGTGACCAGGGTGTTGGGTCCAAAACGCTCCCGGATCTTCTGTTCTATCCGGCTCACAACCTCGTGAGCATCGTGCAGGGGCATATTTCCGTCCAGGCGCACGTGGGCTTCAATGGCTATACGGTTGCCAATCCTGCGGGTGCGCAGGTTGTGGGGTTCGTGGATTTGCTCCTGGCTGCAGATGATCTCTTCAATCTCTTTTTCGGTCTCTTCCGGGAGCGAACTGTCCGTAAGCTCGCCGGTACTGGCTTTGAGAAGGTCCCAGGATACCCGGAACAGCATAGCGCCCACCAGAATGGAGGCCAGCGGGTCCAGGACGGCCCATTTCTCTCCCAGCAGCAGCGCCCCGCCAATACCTATGGCCGCCCCAATAGATGAGAATGCATCACTTCGGTGGTGCCAGGCGTTGGCAATAACGGCCGGAGAATCATTCTTTTTGCCGGCCTTTAATGTATAGCGGAAGAGAACTTCCTTGACCACGATGGACAGCAGAGCGGCCCAGAGAGCCAGTTTGCCGGGCATTACCAGCGTTTCTCCCTGCAGCCAGTGGATGAACTTGAGAGCGCCGGAACCAATAATTCCCAGGGCGGCTACAACCAGTCCCAGGGCCACAAAGAGCGTGGCCAGCGTTTCAAACTTGCCGTGGCCGTAGTCGTGCGAAGCGTCCTGCGGCTTGGAGCCAATGCGTACAAAAACCAGAACTATGACGTCTGTAACAAAGTCTGAGAGGGAATGCACGGCATCGGCCACCATAGCGGCGCTGTGCCCCAGAATTCCGGCCGCAAACTTAAAGGCAAGAAGCACCAGATTCCCGATGCTTCCTACCAAAGTTACAACTGTAAGTTCTTTTTCGCGTTCCATTACTTACGTTTGAGCCAGTGCTCCGTGAGCCATTGGCGGACGGGCAGGTCGTAGGCCTTGAGCAGGCCCCAGGCCATTACGATGGCCATAAACATTACACCGGCGCCCACGGCAACGTGCTGCCACATGGGAGCTTCGGGATGCTGGGCCACCCAGTCCATCTGCATATAAATGAGAGGATAGTGCGTAATGTAAATGGGATAGGAGATGTCTCCCAGCCACTTGCAGACAGCCGTACTGCGGGGATCCGTGGTCTTGGAACCGGCACCGGCCAGAACAATCAGAGGGAAGATGCAAAGGATGCAGGCCGCCTGGTAAAGACCGTCTGCAACGCCCATTTTACCGCCAATGCAAGGCATAGCCAGAAGGGCGGCAATGGCCAGTGCGCACCACCAGAAGCCGCCTCTCAGATGGATGGGAGAGCCGCTGGGATTGCTTTCCGTACGGTGTGCGGGAAGGATGCGGGAAATGAGAAGGCCGCAAAGGAAGGGATACAGAAGCCGGGTAAAGCCAATGTAAATCTGATCCGGCATAAGGCTCCAGCCACCAATGACGGTATAATGAGGGCTCTCAAACAGGCCGAAGACATTCCAGCCCAGCGTAACATCCAGCGTAAAGAAGGCGCAGACAGCGCAAAGCACGGCCAGGGCAATCTTGGGAAGCCGGCGGAGGATAAAGGCATACAGGATGTTGCCAATGTATTCCAGCGTGAGGGTCCATACGGGGCCGTTGAAGGAATTCATTTCGGCCCAGCCACGGATATCCAGGCTGTTGGGGCAAGGGATAATGAAAAGGCCCAGCACCAGGCAAAGGAAGAACTTCCAGGGCTCAATCTGCTGAGTGAGCGGGAAGGCGTTGCCGGAGAAGAAGAACAGGGCGGCGCCCACCAGCGTACCGGCAATCACCATAGGGTGCAGACGCGTGAGACGGCGTTTGAAGAAGCCCCAGGTGGTCATCTTGTCCCAGCGGTCGTCGTAGGCGTAGCCCACCACAAAGCCGCTCAGCACAAAGAAGAAGTCCACCGCCAGATAGCCGTGGTTGACAATCTGAAAGGCGGGACCCTTGCTGTAGGTTTCAAAAATGTGGAACAGAACCACCATAAGCGCAGCCACGCCGCGCAGCCCGTCCAGAATTTCGTAACGGGGTTTGGATGCCAGGTATACGTTTTCTTTTGCCATACTACAAATATAATTATTTCCTACTATCTTTGTAGTAGAATAATTAATAACTATGAAAAAACTATTCTCTATCCTCCTCATTCTGATGGCCCTGGTTGCCTGTGGCACCAAGGAGGCCAAACCCGGTTATATCGTTCAGGTGTCCCTTGGGGGCTGGCATTCCCCGGATTATAGTGCCCAGCAGATTATAGGCCGAATTGACACGGTAAGCAACCTCATCCCGGTGGAGAAGGTCATCATTGGCTGGAGCCTGGATAAGGACATTTACAAGGAGGTAGGGACTTACCTTCACTCCAAAGGCATCAAGATGCTGCTTTGGATGCCCGTCTTTGCCGAGACGGAAGAAATGTGCGAGAACTCCCCTGCTGTGGACCTCTGGGGCAATATTCCGGCCAATTACGACCTCGCTGCCGGAGAGGGCTTCCGCTTTAACTGTCCTTCCGATCCCCGGAATGCCGCCAATGTGATAGCCATCTACGACAATCATTTCAGCGACTGCGGCTTTGACGGCGTGTTCCTGGACAGAATCCGCACGCAGTCCTTTGTGAGCGGTGTTGGAGGCGTCCTTAACTGCGGCTGCCCGCTCTGCGTAGAAAAGTTCAAGGCCCAAGGTATGGACCTGGAGGCCGTCAAGGCCGAGTGGGAGGCCTGTGGAGATGCTTTCTTTTCTGTGAGCGACTACTCCCCTTCCCAGGGCTTTAGCTTTGAAAACAGCGTTGCTTCGGCCTATTTCAAGGCCAAAGGCCATATTGTCAGCAATGCCGTTGCCTCTATTGCAGACAGTTTCCACAGCCGCGGACTGGAAGTGGGTATGGACCTCTATGCTCCCTTTATGGCTCCTTTCGTGGGACAGGACTATGAGATTCTGGCCCGGCACGCAGACTTTATCAAGCCTATGCTTTACCGCCAGACCTTTGCCCCGGCCGGAATGGGCTTTGAATACGATCTCCTCAAAAAGGCCCTTCCCGAGGCCAAAGGCTATCCCGAGTTCCAGATGGACCTGGACTTCCTGAACTCCCAGTTGGAGGCAATGGAACCCTATTCCTGCGGCAAATACCCGGGTATAGAAATCAATTACCGGGAAGGCGTTGCTCCCACCTCCCCGGAATATGTAACGGAATCTTTAAAGGCTGTTATGAGTCACGGCTTCAATGGCGCCGTGCTTTCCTGGAACATTATGCAGGCCCCTGTGGCCCACATTGACTGCCTCAGGAACTAGACCCTGGCAAGGGCAAAGAGCACCAGCCCTATGGCCAGCAGCGTATAGAAGATAATCTCCATTAGGATATAGACCAGCCCGGTTTTGACGGTAAGCCAGAATGCGGGCCGGTTTTTTAATCCCAGCATCTGCCTGTAGTCAATAAAGAGCAACGCTCCCATTACCAGCGTGTCCAGATTGCTGTTGTTGCCAAAGGATAATAACAGCGCCAGGAACTCAAAGATACAGAATTGGCAAAGGACATAGGCCGAAGCCGCCGCCGCGCCGGATACGCTCACGCCCCGTTTCCTTAGCAGGAAGGCCATACTAAGCCACAGCATCAGGAAATTGCCCAGGAACAGAGGAATGCCTTTGCTTCGCAAATCCCCTTCTACGGCCGCCAGAGAGGCCTTCCAGGGTGAGTCTACCTGCTCCGGGTGAAGATCCAGACGCGTAAGGTAAAGAGCCTCCCGGATGGTTTCTAAAGTGGACATGAACGCTTGCCGGCGATGTTCGTGAGTGCTGTCCACTTGCACATTTATCTCCTCAGTCTCCCTGATAATATCTTCAGCAATGGAATTCTGGGGCATCCGGGGCTGGACAACAGCCACGATGAGGGTGAATACTGAGTAGAAGACCAGCAGGGCGGTGAACGGTGCCAGATAGCGCTCGTGGTCTCCCCGCAGGATGTAATCCCGCATCATATAGCCGGGCCTCAGCAGCAGGTGGGATAAAGTACGCTTGGCATCGTCGTTCATAAACGGGATGGCCTCTTTGGTACCAATATATACACCGTCACGCTGTTTACGAGACTCTTTTTTGGGCTTGCGCCAGGGGTTGAAGCCTAGTTTGCTCCAGATGGCCCAGAGGCGCAGACGGGGATATATCCTGCAGGAAAGATTCATAAGGCAAAGATAGTCATTTTCTACCTACATTCTACCCTTGGTGTCCTTACCGGCTCCGGTACCGCGGTATTTGCTCTGGGCGGTGTTGAAGCTGTAGCGGATAGAGAACTTGATGCGCTGGGTATCCATCTTGTTGGTCTGGATAATGGTGTGGCTGCCAAAGTCGGAGTCCACGTTATAGCGAGCCAGGCCGGCGAGGTCGCTGCCTTCCAGGCGCAGAACCAGGGAGCCGTCTTTGAGGAGGGTCTTCTGTACGGCGGCCGATATGTCTGCGTAACCTTTGATCAGACGCAGGTTCTGGGAATAACCCCTGCTCTGGATGGAAGCACCCAGTTCAAACTGCCAGCCACCCTTTACGGTGAAGGTATTGAACAGCTGGGCAAAGAAGAGGGGCTCGTTGTTGAAGGTTCTCACGCGTTTGCCGGAGGGCTCACGGGGATCATCCATAGTGATGCTGAGCCACTGGGGCTGTACGCCCAGGGTATAATTCATACTCCAGGGGCCGATGGTGGGAGTGAGGTTCACGTAAGCGGCCATAGCGCGGTAAGGGGTATCCAGGTTGATGGGTCTGACCAGCACCGCACCGGACTCACCGTAAGGGGCCGACCAGGTGACCATCGTATTCTCCATACGGGTGTAGTTGACCATAAAGGTGACAAACTTCCAGACGGCCGTGAGGCTGAAGTCGTGCGAGAGCATAGGCTGCAGCTGGGCGTTACCGCTCTGCAGGATATAACGGCTGTTGTAGCGGATGGCGCTGGACAGGTTGGAGTAGTTGGGACGGCGCGTCTTGGCGCTGTAGTTGGCCATAAACTGAACCGGGCCGAAGACATTGGCGTAGGAAACCGTGGGGAACCAGTTTCCGTAGTTGCGGGTCAGGTTGGAAGTGGGATCCAGGGCGTCTTCGTAGGCATAGTGCACATATTCGTAACGTACGCCTGCGCTGAACTGGCCGGCTTTGGGGATGTAGAAGCCGTAAGAGGCAAATCCGGCGTAGTTGTTTTCAATTACCTTGGCCTGGGAAGCCGGGATTTCAATGCCGGAGATGTGGTAGACATCGTTTCGGCGGGTAAAGGTCTCTTCCGTTCCCACCTGCAGCTGACCCATCCAGATGGGATAGGACAGGACGGCCTTGGCAGCGTACATACGGGCATCGTTGTAGCTGTTGGAATGGATGGCGGCATCGTAGGTCATCTCGCTGGTCTCGGCGGAAGTGGTCTTGGAGGAACTCTGGTTACCATAGTAGTCCAGGTTGATGTCAATGCCCAGTTTTCCGCCCACGAGGCCGTTGTAATAGAGGTTTCCGCCCAGGTTATAGGGAATCTTGGCGTCCATCTCATCCACGGAGGTGCTCTCGATCTTGTCTACCAGCGTGCCGTTGTCATAGACGTTGTCGTGAAACACCGTCCTGCTGTCGGAGGTCAGGGTTCGGCCCCATTCCACTTTGCCGCCCAGGAAGTGATTGTCGGCTATCTGCCAGTTAACGCCGGCGTTTCCGTAGAGGTTGGAAGAGATGCCTTCGGCCAGGAGGTCACCGTTGTTTTCAATGTGGTGCCCTACCCCGTAGGTGTTCTTGATAAGGTCGCTGAGTTGCTGGGCCGAACTGTGTCCGTAGTTGACGCCGGCAAAGATGTCCACGCCGCCGGTGCGGTAGTTCACATTGAGGGAACCATTGGGATCGTTGCCCTTCTTCCAGGTGAAGGACTGCTCGTCGGATGCATTAAGGTTGAAGCCGAAGCCGTCTCCCTGGCGGCGGATGGTGCGGATGCGAACCACGGCACGCACGGTGGCGTCGTACTGGGCGCCGGGGTTGGTTATGACCTCGATGCTCTGGATCTCGTTACTTTGCAGACGGTCCAGTTCGGTGGCGTCAGTGACTTTTCGGCCATTGATATACACCAGCGGGGAGCCTTTGCCAATCACTTCCAGGCCATTCTGGCCCTTGATGATGCCGGGGGTCTTGGCCAGCACGTCGCTGGCGCTGCCAATGTTTTCCATCACGGTGCCCCTGACGCTGGTCTGCAGGCCCTCGCCCGTGAGTTTGGTCTTGGGCATAATGGCCGTTGCCACGGCGCCTTGGAGCAGGGATACATCGTCCAACAGGGTAATGACGGCACCGTTGACGGGGGCCAGGTATACGGTCTTGTAACCCAGCATAGCCACCATCATAATGCCTTCGGTCTCGGTGGTAACTATATTAAAGGTACCGTCCTCCTCCGTTACTACGCCGCATACAACGGTAGAATCGGCCTTGGAAAGAACGGCTACATTGGCATAGGCCACGGGTTCTCCTTTCTGGTCCACCACCTTTCCTTTCCAGTCTTTCTTCTCTTTTGCACCGGCCGTGAAAACGGTCAGCAAAAACATCGCAGCAAGTAAAATTCGTTTCATAGTTCGTGTATTAGTAAAATAGTACACTGCAAAGGTACGACGATTTTGGAAACTTCCAAATACTTTTTTAATTTTTTTGCAGGATTACAAAAATTGGCTTACTTTTGTACCCCGTATTCAAAACACTTCTAACAATGAAATACGGGTTCGATAACGACAAATACCTCAAGATTCAGTCAGAGCACATTAAGGAGCGTATCGCCAAATTCGGCGATAAACTGTATATGGAATTCGGCGGCAAGCTGTTTGACGATTACCACGCCAGCCGCGTTCTTCCCGGCTTCCATCCGGACAGTAAAATGCAGATGCTCCTTCAGCTCAAGGACGACGTAGAGATTGTCATTGTCATCAGTGCCGTAGACATTCAGAAAAACAAGATTAGAAGTGACCTGGGTATTACCTACGATATGGACGTTCTCCGTCTGAGGGACGAGTTTCTGGAGCGGGATCTGAGCGTAAACAGCGTGGTTATCACCCACTTCAACGGCCAGGCCAGCGCAGAAGCTTACCGCAAGCGCCTGGAGAATATGGGTATCAAAGTCTATTATCACCATACCATTGAAGGTTATCCCCAGAACGTGGCCCTCATCGATTCCGACGAAGGATTCGGCAAGAACGACTACGTGGAAACCACCAAGCCCCTGGTGGTCATTACGGCCCCGGGTCCCGGCAGCGGCAAGATGGCCGTTTGCCTGAGCCAGCTGTATCAGGAAAACAAGCGCGGTGTCAAGGCCGGATACGCCAAGTTTGAGACCTTCCCGGTTTGGAATATGCCCCTCGCCCACCCCGTGAATATGGCCTACGAAGCCGCCACGGCAGACCTGGACGACGTTAATATGATTGACCCCTTCCATCTGGAAGCCTACGGAGAAACCACCGTCAACTACAACCGTGACATTGAGATTTTCCCGGTGATGAACGCCCTCTTTGAGGACATCTACGGCAGTTCCCCTTACAAGTCCCCCACCGATATGGGTGTGAATATGATTGGCTACTGCATCAGCGATGACGACGTTTGCCGCGAGGCCTCCCTCCAGGAGATTATCCGCCGCTATTACACTTCCCTCTGCAGTTTTGCAGAAGGAAAGGCCACCGAGGCCGAAGTGAACAAGATTGCCCTGGTGATGAAGCGAGCCAAGATAACCACCGACTACCGCAAAACCACCGTGGCTGCCCGCGAAAGACTGGAGCAGAACGGAGGATCTTCCGCCACGGCCGCCATCGAGCTGGAAGACGGCACCATCCTTACGGCCGAATCCAGCCCCCTGCTGGGCCCCAGCGCCGCTCTGCTGCTCAATGCCCTCAAGTATCTGGCAGGCATTCCGCACAACATCAAGCTCATCCCGCAGAATATGATTGGCCCCATCCAGAAGACCAAGGTGGACTATCTGCATGGCCATAATCCCCGTCTGCACACGGACGAGGTTCTGGTAGCCATTTCTATGATGAGCCTCCTGGACGAGAACTGCCAGCAGGCCCTGGCCCAGCTGCCCAATCTGGTGGGTGCCCAGGTGCACTCCTCCGTGATGCTCAGCGAGGTAGACCGCAAGACCTTTAACAAATTAGGGGTCGGACTTACGTGCGACCCCATCAGAAAGTTCAAGCCTGTCAAAAAGTAGGCTTACTCTTCCGGTAAGAACATCGGATCCCAGGCGGGAAGAAGGATGGGCTTCTGATTCAGAAGGGCCATCACATCGGCCGGGACGTATTTCTTCTCTACCACCAGGCGGAACATATACTCGTTGAACCACTCGTCCGTCATAATGATATTGCCCTTGTAGCCGCTGGTGGCACCCCAGCTGTTTTCTACCATCCACTTGACGGGTTTGCCGCCCTTAAGATCTACGGCAATGAGGGTCATAGCGTGGGTGGAGCCGCTGGCGTGGGTCTGGATGCGCTGTTTCTTGTCCATTCCAAAGGATACGCCCATAAGGGATTCATAATCAAAGTTCTTAAGATCTGCCACACCGGCCTTGCGGTCCAGGAATTTGTTTACGTCGCAGGAGAAATACAGGGCGGTGTTGTCTTTGATGGAGGCAATGGCCATTTCCTTGATTTTCTCAATGGGAAGGTTCAGGTATACCCAGTTCTGGCCGTCGTAAACGTGGCGGTCGTACTCAATCTCGTACACCTTGCCATACTCTACGGCCGGGTTGTTCATTACCATAATATAATTGTTCTCCAGGTCATCCCCTACGAACTCGTTGTAGAAGGCCTTGGGAGTATACGTCTTTTCACTCACGAACTCACCCTTGGAGTTGTAGCGGGCCCAGGTGAACTCGGTGGGAGGAACGCCCAGGCAGAGGGCCAGCATACGGTAAACCTCTCCCAGCATCTTGACCTTCATAGCCTGCACTTCCTTGGGCTTGGCGGCACGCAGGGCCAGGGCATCCTCACGGAGCTTGGTCTTGATCTGGGTGCTCATCTGGGAGGTGCTGTTGGAGGTCAGGGTCTCGGGCATAGCATCAGAAGGTACTACACCGTATTTCATCACCAGGTTGGAAACGCCGGTGAACTGGCCGCCGTCTCCCAGCGGATTGGACAGGAGCCAGTCTACCTTGCGGTCTTCCAGCGGAAGGTCTTTAGTATCAATGATGCCCTGCAGGAACAGGTTGGCCTTCTCCAGCTGGTCGTAGAAGAAGAGGTAGTTCTGGGAGAAGGTGAAGGCCCCGAGGTCGTGCTTCTGGATCATACGGGAACGCAGGACGTTGAGTCCGGTGAACAGCCAGCAGCGACCGCTGGATTTCTGGTCTGTACGGCCTTTGGTTACCACCTCATTGCTAAAGTGGGTGTCAATCATTGCCAGATTCTCAGCAGAGACGGCCAGGGTATTGATGGCCGTGCTGTTGAGCGCATTGCGCAGGGCTTTGTCTGTTGCGTTGCCTTCATAGGCGGCACTGATTTCCTTAAGCATCTGGGCCGAAATGCCGCCTTTGGGATCTCCGGCGGGTTTCTGGGCAAAAGCCGCTGCACAAAGCAGCAGAGAGGCAGAAATTACAAGGGTCTTTTTCATAAATTCAGGTTTTGTTCTAGACAAATCTACTATATATTTGCTAACTTTGCAAGCCTTTATGCTGGAACACATCCTCATAGCGCTGGCTCTGGCTATGGACTGCTTTGCGGTTTCCGTAGTCTGCGGCGTCCTTATTCGCCAGTGGGACAGCCGGCTGGCTTTGAGACTGGCCTTTTTCTTCGGCCTGTTTCAGGCCCTTATGCCTCTCATAGGATGGGCCCTTACCACCAATTTCAGCCATTATCTGGAGGCCATTGACCACTGGATAGCCTTTGGTATGCTGGGTTTCATTGGCGGTAAAATGATCATAGATTCCTTCAAGGCCGAAGAAGAAGCCCACCTGAACCCGCGCGATGTCAAGACGCAGCTGGCCCTGGCTGTAGCTACCAGCATCGACGCCCTGGCCGTGGGCATCACCTACGCCTGCACCGGGTACAACAGCATCAGCTCCATCTCTTTGCCGCTGGGCATCATCGGCCTGGTCTCTTTCCTGATGAGCCTTCTGGGCTTTAAACTGGGCGTCCGCTTTGGGGATGTGGTTATTAAAAAAATGCGCCCAGAGTTACTGGGCGGCATTATTCTCATTGGCATTGGCGTGAGGATCCTCATTGAGCATCTTTGCGCGTAGTGCAGGCATTTACCAGATAGACAATGGAACGGTAGGTTATGCCTCCGTTGGTAGAAAGACCAATCTCGCAGGTGCGGCTGTTGGAATAGCCTTCCTTAATGCCGTGGGCCTCCAGGGCCGGTTTGAGCTTTCTGAGAGCGTAGGCATTGACTTCCGGATGGGTCATACCCTTGTCGCCGGCATAGGCGCAGCAGCCCACTTCCTCGGGCACATACACGTTGGTAGAGCACTTCTTAGCCAGGCCGATGATGCAGTCCTTGAGCCCCATCAGACGGGTAGAACAGGTTACGTGCACGGCTACAGGCGTATCTACCGGATGGAACTCCAGTTTGTTTGCCAGAAATTCCGAGATGAATTCCGCCGGCTCATACAATCGCATACTCTTGATGCAATGGCGCATCCTGTGCAGACAGGGGCTCTGGTCACAGAGAACCGGGTACTTCCCCTCTTCAGAGGCCTTCCAGAGGGATTCTTCCAGCTCGCGGACCTTCTTGTCGGCTATCTCGGGCATACCCTTGCTTTCCCAGATGGTACCGCAGCAGAGGCTCTCCATCTTGGGCGGGAAGATGACTTCATAACCGGCTTTACCCAGCAACTCCACCCTCTCCTGGTTCAGGGGTTT
>JAEEQI010000225.1 GCA_016285215.1 Bacteroidales bacterium
TCGGGAGATGGGCGTGTTGTGAGGGGCTTCGCGCAGGATGTTGGGATCCTGGGCGGCCTCGTCGGCAATCTTTCTCATCACCTCGATGAAGGCATCCAGCGTTTCCTTGCTCTCGGTCTCCGTGGGCTCGATCATCAGGGCCTGGTGGAACAGGAGCGGGAAGTAAATGGTGGGTGCGTGGAAACCGTAGTCCAGCAGGCGCTTGGCCACATCCAGCGTGGTGGCGCCGGGCACATCGTCGTGGGTGCCGTCGTTGATGAGACCGTCAAAAACGAACTCGTGCTTGCACACGCCTTCGATGGGCAGCTTGTACTTGTCCTTGAGGCACTCCTTGATGTAGTTGGCACCCAGGACGGCGTACTGACCCACCTTCTGCAGATGGTCCTTGCCCAGGGAAAGGATGTAAGCATAAGCGCGCAGGATCACACCGAAGTTGCCGTGGAAACCGGACACGTGGAGCGACGGGATGCAATCGGCCAGATGCTGGGCCACACCCACGGGACCGCTGCCGGGACCGCCGCCGCCGTGAGGGGTGGAGAAGGTCTTGTGCAGGTTCAGGTGCATAATGTCAAAGCCCATATCGCCGGGACGGACCACACCCATCAGCGGGTTCATATTGGCACCGTCGTAGTACAGAAGGCCGCCAACGCCGTGCACCAGGGAGGCAATCTCCTGGATCTGGGTCTCGAACAGGCCCAGGGTGTTGGGGTTGGTCATCATAATACCGGCAATGTCCGGACCCAGCAGGGGCTTCAGGGCCTCCACATCAATGCGGCCGTTCTCCAGGGACTTCACCTCCACCACTTCAAGACCGCAGACGGCGGCGGAAGCGGGGTTGGTGCCGTGGGCGCTGTCCGGGACAATGACCTTGGTACGGGCCAGGTCTCCGCGGTTCATATGGTACTGGCGCATAATCATAAGGCCGGTGAGTTCACCGTGGGCGCCGGCGCAGGGAGCGAACGTAAAGGTGTGCATACCGGTAATGGCAGCCAGGGCCTTGTTCATTTCCTCGTACACCTTCTTGACTCCGGGAACCAACTCATCCTTCATCAGGGGATGCAGGCAGTTGAAACCGGGCAGGGCGGCCATCTCCTCGTTGATCTTGGGATTGTACTTCATGGTGCAGGAGCCCAGCGGATAGAAGCCGGTATCCACACCGAAGTTCATCTGGGAGAGGTTGGTATAGTGGCGCACCACGTCGGGCTCGGACACCTGGGGCAGGCGCAGGGCGCTCTGGCGCTTAAGGGCCGAAGGGACCTCCGGGGCGGCCGGATACTTGTTCACGGGCAGGGAGTAACCGCAGCGGCCTTCCTGGGAGAGTTCGAAAATGAGTTTGTCGTAGTATTTCATAGTCTAGCCCTCCTTTACAATAGAAACCAAACGGTCAACATCCTCTTTGCTGCGCTTTTCCGTTACGCAGAAGCTCACGTAGCCTTCCTCGGTGGGATAGGCGGCAAAATAGCCGGCCTTTTCCAATTTCTCCTGCAGGGAGCCGTTACCCTTGTACTTGAGCACGAACTCCTTGAGGAAAGGCTGGCCGGGGAATACGTCCTCGAACTGGCCGGTCTTCAGAAGTTCGGCCTTCAGGTAATGGGCACCGTCCGTAGAGAGCTTGTTTACCTCCTTGAGGCCCTGAGGACCCATCAGAGAGAGGTAAATGGTAACCCAGAGGGCCATCAGGCTCTCGTTGGAGCAGATGTTGGAAGTGGCCTTCTCACGCTTGATGTGCTGCTCGCGGGCCTGGAGCGTAAGGACAAAGACGCGGCGGCCTTCCTTGTCCGTGGTCTGACCCACGATACGGCCGGGCATCTTGCGCATGTGCTCTTTCTTAACGGTCATGAAGCCCACGTAAGGACCGCCGTAGCAAAGCGGCAGGCCCAGGGACTGGCCGTCACCTACGGCTACATCGGCCCCCCATTCGGCGGGCGTCTTCACCACGGCAAGGGCCGAAGGGTCGCAGTATTCTACCAGGATGCCCTTCTCTTCGTGGATGGTATCGGCAAAGCCGCTGTGGTCCTCGACAATGCCGTAACGGTTCACCGAAGGTACGATGACACCGGCGACGTCGTCCTTGGCCAGTTCGGCCTTCAATGCCTCCAGGGACGTCTGACCGGCATCGGCCGGAATAAGGCCGATCTCTACCCCGTGGAACTTGGCGTAGGTTCTGACTACGGCAATCACGTTGGGAAGAAGGGTGGCCGACAGGAGTACGCGGGTTTTCTTGCGGGCGCAGGCGATGGCCATCTTCATGGCCTCGGCGGCGGCGGTGGGGCCGTCGTACATGGAGGCGTTGGAGACATCCAGGCCGGTGAGCTCACACATCATGCTCTGGTACTCGAAGATATAGCGGAGCGTTCCCTGGGAAATCTCACACTGATAAGGGGTGTAAGCCGTGAGGAACTCGCTGCGGGAGCACAGGTAAGGGATTACGGACGGCGTGTAGTGGTCGTAGGCGCCTTGGCCCACAAACACCTTCAGCCGGGCGTTCATGGCCTCCAGGGAGGCAAAATAGTCGCGGATTTCCTGCTCGGACAGGGCGTCCGGAAGGGCATAGGCGCCCTTGTGCAGGAACTGGGCGGGAACGTCGCTGTACAGGTCTTCCAGCTTGTTCACGCCAATTCGGGCC
>JAEEQI010000049.1 GCA_016285215.1 Bacteroidales bacterium
TATATGTTTTCAAAAAATATACCACTTATTCCTGGGGCTTGCCAATGGCCATCAGCCGTTTCTCAAATTCTTCGTTGGAGTAGATGGACGCATTGCGGAGTTTAACCCTGTAATTATATATGGTAGAGGGGGATTTCTTAAGGAAGCGGGAGATATCGGCCGATTCGGTTACGCCCAGGCGGATGAGGGCAAAGATGCGAAGCTCGTTGGTCAGTTTCCCTTTCGGGAGATTCTGACCCACGCGCTGATCTTCCTTGAGCAGGGCGTTGAGTTTTTCCACAAAGTCCGGGAAGGCAGCCAGGAAAGCGCGGTCAAACTCCGAGAGCAGGGTCTCGCGTTTGGCATCTATATAATCGTCTGAGCGAAGGGCGCGGGTAATTTCCTCTATGTCCTTAGATTTGGCCACCACCCTTATGCTGGAGCGGTATTCTTCCAGGCTGTTGATGTGGGAGGTGAACATAGTCACGTACTGTCCCAGGGTGCTTTCCATCACTTGGATGGAGCGGCTCAGCTTCTGGTTGGCGCTCTTGACTTTGCGGTTAAGTCTGACAATCCTGATCTGGAACCTTCTTACGATGAACAGGCCAATCACACTGGCCAGTAGCAGCAGACCCAGCAGGATAAGGATGAGGAGAACGTCCTTGTAGCGCTGGGAGCTGATTTTCTCGTACGAGGCAATGACCTCCGGCATAAAGTGGGAGATTTCCTCCAGGCACACGCGGGCATCGGCCTGGGTGGCGTCGTCGTAGGCGCGTGTGATATAGGAGAATGCGCGGTGCGTTTGCCCGTTTTCCATAGCCATCTGGGCCGTTTTGATGAGGGAACGGGAAGACCGTACGCCTTCTACGAGGTCGTACCAGGCGCTGATGGCATAGTGGGTGAGGGCCTTGTCCAGGTTTCCCTCTTCTCTGTAAGTCTTGGCCAGGCAGTAATTGAGGATGGACAGCTCGTCGTGGGAGGTGGGGTTGGTGGTCAGGTACTGTTCCAACACCTTTCTGGCCTCTCCCGGGCGTCCCTCGTCAATTAAATTCTCGTGCGTATACGTGTAGAAATACAGGACGGTGCTGTCTGCCGCGTTGAAGATGAGATTGCGGTAGTAGTGTTCCTTTGCATCCAGCCTTTCGTTGAACAGGGGGTCTTTGTTGGTGAGTTTGAGGCCGTGATGCAGGGAAATGAGCGACCTGTGATAGGAAACCAGCGCCTGCGGCGAGGTATTTCTGTCTATTACCATAGAATCCAGCACCTGTTCTGCATAACGGTACATACCTGAGATGATATAGCGGTCTGCGCGGTCGTTGAGGGCGTCGTTGATAAGGGCCTGGTCTCCTATCTTTTTGGCCAGCGCCTCTTTCTTATGGGCATAATAAAGGGCCGAATCCAGATTGTAGCGCGCGTTTTCTACGTAGAGCTGCTTCAAAATGGGATAGCGCTCCCGGTCTGTGGATACTTGCCCCAGGCGGGTGCGCAGGCTGTCCATTCGGGCCTCTTTCTGGCGGATAATGCTCTTCTCTTCCTTAAGCAGCTGGTCCAGTTTGGAGAGGGCTGCTTCCTGCTCGGCGCTCTTGTGATTGGGGTTTCCCATCCAGAGGAGAGCCCCAAGGAGTACGGTGACAAAACAGGGATAGAACATAGTATTATTAAAATAATTTTTTACAAAATTACAAAAAAGAATAAAAATGGCAAATGAGGCCATCTACTAAAACGATATGTCTCACTATTTCTTAGACACTTGAATATCAACGTGTTACTAATATTTGATTTGAAACAGACTCTACTATTCCATTTTGCTTTCTTTTATTATTGTACGCGTTATAATAATTTTGCGTTGGCTAACTGCAAATTATTAATCCTAATTATTTCAAACCATATGTTGCACAAAAAACTGTTCTCTGTACTGGCCGTACTGATTGGTATGGCGGTCTCTTTTGACGCTCTGGCGCAAAAGCAAACAGTGAGTGGTACCGTGCAGGACGAAATGGGCCCCATCGTGGGAGCCGTGGTCCAGGCAGAAGGAACCAACGCTGTAACAGACATGGATGGTAACTTCACCATCAATGTTACTTCCCGTGCCGTACTGGAAGTTTCTTGCCTGGGTTACAAGACCCAGCAGGTTCCCGTGAACGGTCGGAGTCGTATTACCATTACATTAGAGGAAGACAGCTTCATGCTGGAAGACGCCGTTGCGGTAGGTTACGGTACCACCAAGAAGGCCAACCTCACCGGTGCCGTTTCCGTGGTTAAGGCGGAAGCTCTGAAAGACCGTTCGGCCCTGGATGTGGGTCACATGCTTCAGGGTACGGTTCCCGGCCTTAACGTTTCTTCTGCATCCGGTCGTCCCGGCCAGGCCGCCAGCCTGAATATCCGCGGTTGGAACTCCATCAACGGAGGCAGCCCGCTGGTGCTCATTGACGGTGTGGAAGGTGATATCCAGTACATCAACCCTGCCGATGTGGACAACATCTCTGTGATCAAGGATGCTGCCGCCGCCGCTATTTACGGTGCTAAAGGTTCGGCCGGTGTTATTCTGGTAAACACCAAGAACGGTTCCAAGGACCGCGACGGTAGGGCCAAGGTTACCTACAGCGGCCGCGTGGGCTTCACGGCTCCTACGGCTTCCACTGATTGGGAAACCCGCGGTTACTACACCGTGTACCTTTCCAACCTGTTCATGAAGACCTACAACAATTCCCCTAACTACAACTATTCCGACGCCGATATGGAGGAACTCTGGGCCCGCCGCAACGACGTGGTGGAGAATCCCGCCCGTCCCTGGGTGGTGATCACGCAGGACCAGAACGGCAAGGATGTCTATAACTATTATGCCAACACCGACTGGTGGCACGTGCTGTATAAGGACAACAAGCCCACTACCAGCCACACTATCACTGCCAGTGGTGCTACCGACCACGTGAACTACCTCATTTCCGGCGGTTACACCTACGAGCAGGGTATGTTCAACATCAACCCCGATACCTACAACCGCTATAACCTGCGCGCGAAGGTGAGCTTTGATGTGACCAAGTGGCTCCGTATCGGCAACAACTTCAGCTACTTCAACAGCGCTTACACCTATCCGGGCCGCGGCGGTATCAACAACTCCCTGTATGGTGCTTCTGCCCATGCTTCGGCCAGCTACCCCGCCTACAACCCCGACGGTACCGTCATTTATATGACCAAGTATAATGGCAGCACGCTTATGGACGGTCTTATGATGGCTCTCAACAACGGTGACACCAACACCGACCGTATTGACAACCTTAGCAATACCGTTGATATTACCATTACTCCATTCAAGGGCTTTACCATCAAGGGTGACTATACTTATGCTTTCCGTCTGGTTCGCTATATGAACCGTACCATGCCCGGTTATTATTCCAAGGATCCCGGTGTCATTGAGACTATGACCACCGGTGCTGCCTTTGAGAACAAGCTTACCGAGCAGTCCAATGTTCACACCTCCCAGGTGGCCAACCTCTATGCCACTTATGAGCATAGCTGGAAAGAGGCCCACAACCTCAAGGTTATGGCCGGTGTCAACTATGAGACCAAGCACATCAAGGACCTGGAAGCCGTTGGTTACGACCTCTTCTCCTATGAGCTCAACGACCTCAATCTCGTGGGCGCCGATGCCGAAGGCAACAAGCGTATGGAGGTTGCCGGCGGTCAGAATGAGTATCGCACCGCCGGTTACTTCGGCCGTATCAACTACGACTATATGGGACGTTACCTCGTGGAGGTGAACGGCCGTTACGACGGTTCTTCCCGCTTCCTTCGCGGCAGCCGCTGGGTATTCTCCCCGTCCGTTTCCCTGGGTTGGAGAATCAGTGAAGAGCCTTTCTTCGCCCCTGCCAAGGAATGGTGGGACAACCTGAAGATCCGCGCTTCCTTCGGTCAGCTGGGTAACCAGCAGATGAGCGAGTACTATCCCGCCATCCGCACCATCTCCACCGGTTCCCAGTCCACTTACCTGCTGGGCGGTGCCAAACCGGCCCTGGCTACCATTTCGGCCCCTGTTTCTTCCGGTCTTACCTGGGAGCGCTCCATTCAGACCAACGTGGGTCTGGATATGACCTTCCTGGGCGGCCGCCTGGATTTCTCGGCCGAAGCCTACGTCCGTGACACCAAGGACATGCTCACCGCCGGTGAAGTGCTGCCTGCCACCTATGGTTACAGCTCCGCCCCCAAGGAGAACGTGGCCGACCTCCGCACCAAGGGTTATGAACTCAACCTGGGCTGGAAGGATTCCTTCAAGATTGCCGGCAAGCCTTTCCATTACAACGCCAGCATTCTGTTCAGTGACTATGTATCCCACATCACCCGCTTCAACAACCCCGATTATCTCCTTTCCAAGAACTATTGGGTGGGTATGAAGTACGGTGACATCTGGGGTTACCATATCGAGGGCCTGTTTGCTTCCGATGAGGACGCCGCCGCCTGGACCGCCAAGGTGAATCAGTCCAAGGTGAACAGCATCATCAACGCCAGCGTGGGTGATATCAACCCGGTTACCGGCGCTCCCGGTCTCCGTGCCGGCGACCTGCAGTTTGCCGACCTCGATGGCAACGGCCGAATTGACGAAGGTAACGGCAAGGTAGGTGACAGCGGTGATATCCGCGTCATCGGTAACAGCCAGCCCCGTTACAACTTTGGTATCAACCTGGGTGCTTCCTTCGTAGGATTTGACCTGGCTGTGTTCTTCCAGGGCATTGGCCACATGGACTGGTATCCTCAGTACGAGGTACGTCAGTTCTGGAGCCTGTACGCCCGTCCGTTCGCCTCCTTCATCCCCCGCGACTTCCAGAATATGTACTGGAGCGAGGAGAATCCCAACGCCTACTTCCCGCGTCCCCGCGGTTATGTGGCCGGTGTGAACGCCAGCCGTGAGCTTTCTGCAACCAACGACCGTTATCTGCAGAACATTGGCTACCTGCGTCTGAAGAACCTCACCTTCGGCTATACCCTGCCGGAGAAACTTACCAGAAAGATTGGCATCGACCGTCTTCGCTTCTACTTCTCGGGTGAAAACCTGTTCTACTGGGCACCCGGTCTGCACTCCAAGTATATCGATCCTGAAATGGCCCAGACCAACGGTAACCTGCGCATCTATCCCTGGCAGAAGACCATTATGTTTGGTGTAGATATAACCCTTTAATTGAATGTGCCTTATGAAAAAGATAGCATATATCCTGCTTCCCATCCTGGCCGGTTTTACTTTGACTGGCTGTGACGATTTGCTGGACGTCTACCCCCTGGACCGTATGTCTCCCGAGACCTTCTACAAGTCTGAGACGGAACTCCAGGCCTATGGCATGAACCTCTATGCCATGCTGCCCGGTGGCTCTTCCCTCTACATTGAAGATGCCGATACCTATATCCAGATGGGTCTGACCGACGAGCAGAAAGGTACCCGTACCGTTCCCGCTTCCGGCGGTGGCTGGAGCTGGGGAAATCTGCGTACCGCCAATACTATGTTGGAGTATCTCCCCAACTGTTCCGACGCTGCCGTACGCGCCAAGTATGAGGGCTTTGCCCGCTTCTTCCGCGCCTACTTCTATTTCAATATGATCAAACGCTTCGGCGAAGTGCCGTGGTATGACAAGCCGGTTGGTTCGGCCGATACCGAGGCCCTCAACCGTCCCCGCGATTCCCGTGAGTTCATTATGACCAAGATGATCGAGGACATTGACTGCGCCATTGCCAACCTGCCCTCCACCAAGAGCGCCTACGAGATTACCAAGTGGACCGCTATGGCCCTGAAGTCCCGTTTCCTGCTGTTCGAAGGCACCTTCCGCAAGTATCACACCGAGTTTGACTACGGTGCCGATGCCCACAGCTGGGAGTGGTACCTGAACGAGTGCGCCAAGGTTTCCGAAGAGTTTATGGCCAACAGTGGTTATACCCTTCATACCGCCGGCGGTGCCAACAAGGCTTACTACAGCCTGTTCACCACCAACGACGCCATTGAAAACATTGACGAGGTTATCCTGGCCCGCAACTACAATGCCGCTTACGGTGTAACGCACGACGCTACCGGTGTGATGCATGCTTCTACCCGTGGCCGTTACGGTATGACCCGCAAGATGGTGGCCAGCTACCTGATGGCCGACGGTTCCCGCTTCACGGACCAGGCCGGTTGGGAGACCATGGACTTCATGACGGAAATGCAGAACCGCGATCCCCGTCTGGCCCAGTCCATCCGTACCCCTGGTTACAAGCGTCTGGGTGAGAGTGCTCTTTGCCCTCCCGAATTCGAATACTGCCTCACCGGTTATCATCCGGCCAAGTATGTGGTTGAGACCCAGTATGACGCCTACAACAGCTCCGAGACCGACCTGATCATCTTCCGTGCTGCTGAGATTATGCTCAACTATGCCGAAGCCAAGGCCGAAGCCGGCTCGCTGACGCAGACCGACCTGGACCAGAGCATCAACCGCATCCGTTCCCGCGCCGGTATGCCGGCCCTGAACATGGCTGCGGCCAATGCCAACCCCGATCCCTATCTTACCAATGAAGCCTGGGGCGGTTACCAGAACGTAACCGGCGCCAACAAGGGTGTCATCCTGGAAATCCGCCGCGAGCGTGCCGTAGAGCTGGCTCAGGAAGGTTTCCGTTACTATGACCTGATTCGTTGGAAAGAAGGTAAGATCCTGGAGAAGCAGTACTACGGTATGTACTTCCCGGGTCCCGGCGAGTACGACCTCAACGGTGACGGTCTTATGGACATCCTCCTTTATGAAGATGTGAAGCCCGCCAGCACGGCCCCTGCCCAGTATAAGATTGGCAGCGCCGAGTTCATCCTCAGCAACGGCAATTCCGGCTACGTGAACCTCTTCAAGAATATCCAGTGCAAGTGGAACGACGGCCGTGACTACCTCTATCCCATCCCCTCCAACGAGCGCGGCCTCACCGGCGGTGCCCTGACGCAGAATCCCGGTTGGGACGACGGTTTAACTTTCTAAGATGCACCCAAGTATGAAAAAGATATTTTCCTATACCCTGATAATGGCCCTTGCTGTTCTGGCTTCCTGCCAGCAGAAGGGTCCGGCAGAGGGCGAAGTAACCATGCCTGGAGTTTTCTATGCCGATATTCCCGGAGAGAAAGCCGTCGTGGAAATTGCCCCCGGAGCCAGCAAAACTTACAGCCTCAAGGCCTGCGCTTTCCAGAACCAGGTGACCGACATTGTGATGAACTTCTCGTTCAAGACCGATCCCGACGCCGTGGAAACGTTCAACCAGGCCCATGGCACCTCTTATGTGATGTGCCCCGGTTCGGCCTTTGAATTCCTGAGCAACGATGTAATGATTCCCCGTTACGGACAGGCTTCCACCACGGCGCGCATCAAAGTGAGCGCATCCGGTCTGGACCAGAATGTTACCTACATCCTGCCCGTGACTCTGGACAAGGCCCAGCAGACCGAGAATTGGGCTGTGGCCGATACCCTGGCCGCCTATGTGCTCTTCAAGATGAGTGATTATGACCCTCACGGTCCCGGTACCGAAGGCAATCCTTATCCCATCACGTCCATCAGTGACTTCCAGGATATGAAGAACAAGCTGACGGAAGGCAGTATGGTTTATTTCAGCCTGGAGAATGACATTGATATGGCTAACGCCACCGATTGGGAACCCATCAACCCGCTGGGCTTCCCCTTCACCCTGGACGGTAAGGATTACACCATTTCCAACTTCACCGGTACTACCAGCCTGTTCGGCATGGTGGTGGGTAAACTCCACAACCTGAACGTGACCAACGCAAACATCACCAATGCTTCCGGTCCTATCGGCATTTTGGGCGCCTATGGCGGTACCCAGGACGTCGCCGTGGAAGTGACCCGCGTAAACGTGAGCGGTAAGATCAACAACACCGCTTCACACGGAACCGGCGGTCTGTTTGGTGTCATTGTCAACGCCAACATCAACATCTGCTCGGCCGACGTAACCATCGTTTCCACCAAGTACGATTCCGGCGGTATCTACGGTTATGACAATACCCAGGCTCCCAAGCGCAGTATTATCTCCAACTGCTGGACGTCCGGCGACATCACCGGTAACCGTATGGTAGGCGGTATTGCAGGTAACGCTGCCAACAACGCCAACTATAGCGAGGTGGTTATCCGCAACTGCTACTCTACCGCCCGCGTACACGCCCAGTTCAAGTATGGCGGTATTGTTGGTGACGCCGCTCAGGGTCAGAAGAACGGCGAAGGCCTGGATATCAAGAACCACGTTGAGAAGTGCATCGCCTGGAACGAAGCCATCTATTCCGATGTGGCCGATGCTTCCGTGCACTACAGCGCCGGTGCCGTGGTGGGCTTCACTTCCGTCAAGAACTATCTGGTAGACTGCTACCGCAAGCCCGACCTGGCTTTCTCCGATTGCCCTGGTAACACCACCAATCTGTTGGTGGATCAGGAGAACGCTTCTCCGGATTCCCCGCTGAAGGAAGTGGCTGTAAGCCCCGGCAGCACCAACTACAATTTCCCGTACCACGGAAAGGCCGCCAAGGCAGGTGCTACGGCATCTGACGTGGCCAAGGCCCTGGGTTGGGACGAGACCATCTGGGATCTGTCCGGAGACCTTCCGTTCTTTGTGGGTGGAGATGCCCCCGTGGTTGTCGTTGACGACAATGCCGGTGCCCAGCTCCCCGACTTCCCCGAGGTTCCTTTTAATTAATAAACACGCTCAGGTATGAAAACAACGCAATATATTGTAGCAATGCTTGCCGGTGCTGCTGTTCTTGCTTCCTGTGCCAAGGAAGCGGGCAAACAGCTCCCGGAGCCTCAGGACCTGATTACCATCAAGGCCGAAATGCCTGAGGATGTTACCACCAAGGCAGGTGCCCACGTGGGCTTCTCCTGGTACTGGGGCGAAGGTGACAAGATTGCCATCACCGGTGCCGAAGACACCCAGATTTACACTATCAAGGAGGGCTTCACCCCCAAGTATGCCGAGTTTGTTGGCAAACCGGTGGCCGGCGAGTCCTTCACCATCACTTATCCCGAGAAAGCCGCAACGGCCGACTGGAGCGGACAGACTCAGACGGGCAACAACTCGTATGCCCATCTGAAGTATGCCGCCCAGATCTCCGACGTGGATGAATATCTCAGCTTTGCCTTCAATCCCGACTGGGCTGCCGAACACGGCGGCACCATCAAGCAGATTGGTGTGATGAAGATGGTCATTTCTCTTCCCGATACCGTGACCGCCGTTAACGGTGTGTCCATTGCGGCCGAAGATGCCATCTTCTTCAAGGGCAACGGTGACGCCAAGGTGAACAAGCTGGATCTGGCTGTGGAAAAGGCCACCCCGGATGCCAATCACACGTTCATTGCCTGGTTCACCACCTCCTGGAACGAGGCTGTGGTTCCTGCCAACACGGTTCTTACCGTGACGGTCAAGACCAAGGATGCCCCCATCAGCAAGGAAGTGACCTTCACCGAAGAAGCCACCATCCTGGGCGGCAAGGTGAACGTATTCACGCTGGATGAAACCGGTTGGTCCATGCCCAGCCACTATACCTCCGGTAAGGGTACCGTCGATGATCCCTGGATTATCACTACTCCTGAGCAGATGGCGTTCATGGCCGATGATATGGTGGCCGGTGAGACCCGCTACTTCAAGCTGGGCAATAGCATTGACATGAAGGACATCGAGTGGAAGCCGCTGAATGCTGCCAGTCCTTATGACAAGAAGATTGACTTCAACGGTGCCGGTTATACCATCTCCAACTTCAAGTGTGTCTCTACCGCCGAAGCTCCGGTTACCTATCCCAGCTTCTTCGGTGTACTGTACGGAAACTGCTATAACGTGAAGTTTATCAATGCATCCATTGAGACCAATGCCAAGGGCGTCGGTATCCTGGGTGGCTATGGCGGAACCACCGACAAGCCTTGCTTTGTAGAGAATGTTCACGTTCAGGGTACCATCACCAGCTCGGCCGGAAACAACGTGGGCGGTTTCTTCGGAACGGCCCGTGAAGCTAGCATCGTCAGGAGCTCTGCCGATGTGGTCATCAACAGCAAGGGCCAGCTCAACGGTGGCCTGATTGGCGCCGATGCCGGTAAGGGTGTTGTCATCAGCGACTGCTGGACCTCCGGTACCATTTCCTCCACGGCTTCTATCTGCGGCGGTATCGCCGGTGACATCGTAGCAACGGGCAGCTCCATCTACAACTGCTATTCTACGGCCACCGTGACCACCCAGTTCATCTTTGGCGGTATCGTGGGTCGTGCTGTGGCCGGACAGAAGTCCAATGCCAGCAACTGCACCAATCAGAATCCCCAGAACCATATTGAGAACTGCATTGCCTGGAACGACCTCTTGAAGTCAGACTTCATTCCCGAGGAAACTCCCGCCGAACACTATAGCAGTGGCATCATTGTTGGTGGAACGGCTATCAAGAACTATCTGAAGAACTGCTGGCGCAAAGCTGACATCAACTTCATCGATTGTCCCAAGAATGCGGAACTGGGTACTTACGCACCGTTCGATCAGAGCGACGCCGACCCGGAGAATCCTATGGTCAAGGGTGAAGGTCAGTATGCTTTTGCCTATCACGGCAAGGCAGCCGCTTCCGGCATGACCTTGAGCCAGCTGGCCCAGGAGATTGGTTGGAGCTCCGAGATTTGGGACTTCAGTGGTGACACTCCTAAGATCAAGTAAGGAATGAATCTGAAAAGAATCTTTTTACTGGTGGTTCTTATGCCCCTGCTCCTGGCCGGATGCGGGGGCAAGGACCCCGAAGGTGGTGGAGAGCTTCCTCCGCCTTCCGGAAAGGAAGATACGGATGCTCCTGGCGGAGATGATATAGACGGTGGTTCCGGTAAGGAAGCCACTCCGCTGGGCGAGGGATGGACCAGTGTACAGATTGATGAAGGGGTTGTATATCATTCCTTCAACGGAACGGATGAAATAACCCAGAAACATCAGGAGGTCTTTGTGGTTGACGTAGACCTGAATAACCCCAACTATCAGGTGAAACTGGTCTATGAAAGCCCCCGCCTGGCTACTTCGGCCGCTTTCAAGAAGCGCAGCAACGCCATTGCGGCCATCAACGCCAACTATGAGCCCAAATCCATCTATATGCGTGTGGACGGGAATGTGATCTATCCGCTGGAAAACGACTACATTAGCGATACCGGAGTACCCAACTGGAAAAGCGAAGCCGCTTTCTCCATCTCCGGAGACAGCAATGTGAGTTTCCTGTGGGCCGGATCGCAGAAGAAAGGAGAAGTGACGGTGGCCCAGCAGAGGCAGTATTACAAAGATCTTAATGCAACCTCCTATCCCAACGTCATCTCCAGCGCTCCTATGCTTATTTACAACTTCAACTCAGATTATGGTGAGAAGTTCGTAGATTATAACAAGTCCACCACTAATCTGAGCGGAGAGGACCCTGACAAGCATCAGCGCACGCTGCACCCCCGTACGGCCATTGCCCTCACTGAGAAAAACCATCTGATTCTTTTCTGTGTGGACGGTCGTATCAAGAGTCAGGGAATGGGTGCCCGTTCTCTCACGCGCTTCCTTAAGAAGTGGTTCAACCCCAAGTATGCCCTTAACCTGGATGGTGGTGGTTCCACCACTATGTGCGTAAAGGGACAGGGAGATGCCTCTACCCACGTGGTCAACTATCCGTGCGACGGAAACAAGAACTACGACCATACCGGAGAGCGTACCCGTGATGCTTTTATCATGATTCTTAAGAAGTAGGTTATGAAACGCAGACTTCTTCTGCTGGTCGCTATTGTAGGGACTGCCTTGATGGCAGTCTCCTGCAATGCGAAGCAGAACTATAACAACGACATAAGCCCGGATACACCGGACCCTACCGTTGCCCATAAGGGTCCCAAGGCTGTCTTTATTGGAGACAGTATCACCTGGCAGTGGGGTCTGGTAACCCGCACGCTCAAAGAGAGCCAGAAGGTCATCATCCCTACGGATCCCAAACCCGAATGGATGAGTATCTCCGGAGATAAGGTCACCATTACCTGGCACGCCAGCTTCTTCACCTCCAACGGATACTCGAACAAAGGGGTTAGCGGAGAGAGAACGGATGAGATGCTCAATCGTTACCAGAAAGATGTCCTTTCGCAGGATCCCTTCTGTGTGGTAATTATGGGTGGCACCAACGACCTGGCCCAGGGCTATACCAAGGACCAGATCCTGGCCAACATCAAGTCTATGGCAGAGCAAGCTGCTGCCAAGAATATGAAGGTGGTTCTGTGCTCGGTAACTCCTTGCAATATGACCTATTCCAGGCTTGTTCCTCAGGAGAAGGGAACCCATATCGTAGCCCTTAACAAAATGATTAAGGAGTACGCCACCTCAAAGGGTTTCACTTACTGCGACTACTATCCGGCCCTTGTGGCCGAAGACGGCTATTCTCTTAAAGAAGAATATTGTCTGTATGACAGACTCCATCCCAATCCCGATGCTTATACGGTGATGGAGGAAATTATTCAGAAGATCCTGAAATAGAATAACTTAACAAAAATATGAATAGAGTTTTATCGTTTCTGCTTTTCGCAGCGACTACCTTGGTTGTGGTCGGATGCTTGCGGGAACAGGCCCCCGTGCACGATTCTCCCCGTATTTCCATACGTGCATATATACCAGAGGAGCCTCTTTCCAAAGCCTCTTTCTCCGTTCCTACAAGCGGAGTGGGCTTGCATCTTGCATGGCAAGCTAACGACAATATTCGCGTCATCAATGCGGACAATCCCGCTGCCAGTGAGGTCTATGATATTCAAGACGGCTTCACTGATCACGTAGCTACTTTCTCCGGCAAAGCTGTAGCGGGGGATCAATTCAACATCATTTGTCCCGGCTCATATGCGTCTGTCGCTGAAGCGGGAATTGGTAAAACTCTCACTCAAACGGGAAACGGAAGCACGGATCACCTTTTCTTCACTGCCCTGCTGGCCAATGTGGACAAGGCCGATCTTTCGGAAATCACTTTCTCCGAAGAATGGGTCAGCGCCCATCCCGGCACTACGCTCAAACTGGGCGGAGTTGTTAGATTTGTGCTTACGTTGCCTGATGCTTTAACGCAGCCCACCAAGGTGGTCCTTTCGGCCCCTAATGTGAATGTGTCGGTGAATATCGAGGGCGTGACCCTCAGCACCGAGCATATCCTCACGGCCTACGCTCCCAGCAGCTGGGCCGATATTGACCTTCCTGCGGGCACCGCGCTCACCGTTGCGGTTTATGACGCCGGTGGCGCTTACTATTCGGTCACCAAAACCCTTGGGGCCGATAAAACCCTCAAAGCCGGCGCCCAAAACCTCATTACCATTGACGGCGGCTTCACCGAGCAGCTCTTTGCCGGCGGTGACGGCACCCAGGCCAACCCTTATCTCATTGCCACCGCCAAGCAGCTGGACAATATCCGCACCGTGCTGGCCTCCGAGCAAAAGAAGCATTTCCGCCTCATCGATGATATCGATATGGAGGCCTATCTGGCCAAAACGCCGTGGGTGCCGCTGAACTGGCAGAGTCCCTACGATTGTCCGGTAGACTTTGACGGTGATAATCATACGATTGATCATTTCTCCTGTAAACACAGCGGACAATCTTGGGACAAGCCCGCTTTCTTTGGCTTGCTGTATGGAGAGTGCCATGATGTGACCTTTACGAATGCCGTCATAGAGAATAACAGTAATGTGGCCGGTATTGTGGCCGGCTATTGCGGCTATCCCAATAAGAAAGCCACTGTGACCAATGTACATGTTCAAGGTCAGGTTTCTCAGACAGGAGGAAGTACCGGTGTGGGCGGCTTGGCTGGACGTGCAGCAAATGCGGTCATTTCTTCTTGCTCCGCAAATGTTGTTATTTCTTCTAACGTAAACTATACCGGCGGTCTTGTGGGCGTTGACCGTGATATGCCAGTCATCATTCAGAATTGCTGGACCAGTGGCAGTGTTTCTGGTAACCAGCGTGTGGGTGGTATTATGGGTGGCATAACCATTA
>JAEEQI010000050.1 GCA_016285215.1 Bacteroidales bacterium
GGACGATCAGCTCCGTGCCCTGGCCGCCAAAGACGGACTGGTGATGGTCTATATTGTTCCGGATTATATGAATCCCCAAAAGGCCAATGCCACCATAGATGACTTTATGGAGCATCTGCAGCATTGCATCCAGATAGCCGGCATAGACCACGTGGGCATTTCCTGCGACTTTGACGGCGGCGGTGGCGGCTGGGGCCTCAACGGAGACAACGACGCCATCAACATCACCGTCCGCCTCCTGGAGGCCGGTTTCTCCAACCAAGACATAACCAAAATCTGGTCCGACAACTTCTTCCGCGTCCTCTCCGCCGCCCGCCAACACTCCCAGCTGCAATAGTCGTCCCAAATAATCTCCAGGAGGAAGGGGTAGGACCGAAGGTCCGTACCCCGGGAAACCACTTCCCGGAGGAAACAGGCAATGTACATTCCTTAAATAATACTATATTTGTAGAAACGTTTTACTAACCCATGAAACTTAAGCTGATACTGATTTCGATGCTGGTTTTGTCCGGCGTGCAGGCAAGGGCGCAGAAGGCACAGAAGGCGCTGGATGTGATGAAAGAGCACGTGGACGAAATTTCCATAGACACCCGCTTTACTTTCCACCAGGAATTGCGGGCTGGCAAGTACGATACCCATTTTCAGGGAGACTACTTCAATCTCCATATAATGGGTCACATTACGGACAATTTAAACATCCGGGTGCGACAGCGGCTCAACAAGAAAATTGACGAGAAGAACCCCTTCAACGCCACGGATTTCCTTTGGCTCAAGTGGCAGATCAATCCCAACTGGGCCCTTACCGGCGGAAAGCAGGCCATCCTGATTGGTGGCTATGAGATAGACTCCCCGCCCATTGACGTATATTATTACGGCGCATTCGCCAACCGCTTGTACCAGTATTATGCCTTTGGTGCAACGGCCACCTGGACTCCGGCACCGGGTCAGAACATCAGCGCCCAGTTCTGCGCATCCCCTATCTCCCCCGGCACCCAGGATGCTTATTCCTACAACCTGTACTGGAACGGCCATATCGGCTCCCGTTGGAGTACCACCTGGAGCTACAACCTGGTAGAAGACGAGCTTCATCGCAAAATGAACTGGTTCGCCCTGGGCAACCGCTTCAACCTGGGAAAACTGGTGGTAGACGTGGATTTCATCAACCGCGCAGCATTCGGCCAGAAAAACTGGCTGTCAGACTGGTCCATCATTGGAAAGGCCATCCTTACGCTGGGCAAATGGAACCTCTGTACCAAGGTGGGTTATGAGAGAAACAGTGCCGCCAACATAGACGCAGACGGCATATCCTACGATCTGGTGCTCCCTGCCGGCAACAATTACCTTTACGGCGGTGCCGGTGTGGAGTTTTTCCCGCTGGGCAACGAAAAGCTCCGTTTGCACGTCGCCTATTTCCGGGATAACCACGATGACCTGGACAACCTCAATATAGGTCTAACTTGGAGATTCACTATTTACAAACACTGATATGAAAAAAGCCCTCCTCCCCATCCTGATGCTCACGGCCGTAGCCTGCGGTCCCAAATGGCAGGCCCACGACGGTGACGGTTATATGTACATCACCCAGAACGGTGGTCCCACGCTGGGCTATACCGTGTCCCCCATCCTCTATGACGACGGCTACGCCTTCAAGGACCTCAACCGCAACGGCGTCATTGACCCGTATGAAGACTGGAGATTAGAGGCCCAGGAAAGAGCCAAGGACCTCGCCGGCCGCCTCTCCATTGAGGAAATCGCCGGCCTGATGCTGTACAGCAGCCATCAGTCCATCCCCGGATCGGCCTATGGACGGGGTCAGGCCACCTATACCGGCAAGACCAATACCCACTCCTGGGATATGACGGACCAGCAGATGAAATTCCTCAAGGAAGATAACCTGCGCGCCGTGCTGGTAACCACGGTAGAGAGCCCCGAGGTAGCCGCCCGCTGGAACAACGAGGTGCAGGCCTATGTGGAAGGCTTCGGCCAGGGAGTCCCCGCCAACAACTCATCGGACCCCCGCAATGAGACCGCCGCCACGGCCGAATTCAATATGGGCGCCGGCGGAAAGATTTCGATGTGGCCCACCACCCTGGGTATGGCCGCCACCTTTGACCCTTCGCTGGTGAAGGAGTTTGGCACCATTGCCTCGCAGGAATACCGCGCCCTGGGCATTGCCACGGCCCTGAGCCCGCAGATTGACCTGGCCACCGAACCCCGCTGGAGCCGCTTCAACGGCACCTTCGGAGAAGACCCCGACCTGGATACGGATATGGCCCGCGCTTATGTAGACGGCTTCCAGACCTCCGACAACGGTAGCTGGGGCCTGCAGAGCGTCAACGCAATGGTCAAGCACTGGCCCTCCGGTGGCCCCGAGGAAGGCGGCCGTGACGCCCACTTCAACTACGGCAAGTATGCCGTGTATCCCGGCAACAACTTCGAGGATCACCTCAAGGCATTTACGGAAGGCGCCTTCAAGCTGGAAGGCGGCACCGGCAAGGCCAGCGCCGTGATGCCCTACTACACCATCTCCTACGGCATTGACCCCTCCGGAGACAATGTGGGCAACAGCTACAGCAAATACATCATCACAGACCTGCTCAGAATCAAATACGCCTACGACGGCGTGGTGTGCACGGACTGGAACATCACCTACGACAACAGGGCCATCGAGAGCTTTGACGGCAAGTGCTGGGGCGTGGAAGGCCTCTCCGTGGCCGAGCGTCACTACGAGGTTCTCAAAGCCGGCGTGGACCAGTTTGGCGGCAACAACGACAAGGGTCCCGTTCTCAAGGCCTACCAGATGTGGGTCAAGGAGTTTGGCGAGGAAAGCGCCCGCGAGCGCTTTGAGGCCAGCGCCGTTCGCCTGCTTATGAACAGCTTCCGCACCGGTCTGTTCGAGAACCCGTACACTGACCCTGCCAAGGCCACGGAAGTGGTGGGCAATCCGGAATTTATGAAGGCCGGCTACGAAGCCCAGCTCAAATCCATCGTGATGGTCAAGAACCACGGAAACGTACTGCCCAAGAGCGGCAAGCCCAAGGTATTCGTCCCCCAACGCTTCTATCCGCAGACGCCCGGTATGTTTGGCCTGTCTATGGGTCCCGAGGCCCATTGGGACTACCCCATTGACCGCGCTCTGGTAGAGAAATACTACGATTGGGCCGAAAGTCCCGAAGAGGCCGATTTTGCCCTGGTACTGGTGCGTGAGCCCCAGCCCGGCAGCGGCTACGACGTGAACGACCGCAAGAAAGGCGGCAACGGCTACGTGCCCATCAGCCTGCAGTACAGACCCTACAAGGCCGAATTTGCCCGTGCTACTTCCATCGCCGGCGGAGACCCCAAGGAACTGTTCACCAACCGCACTTACAAGAACAAGAGCGTCAAGACCCTCAACGAGACCGATCTGGATCTGGTTATCGACACCAAAAAGAAGATGGGAGACAAGCCCGTGGTGGTAGTCGTGAACGTTTCCCGCCCGGCCGTTCTCTCAGAGATGGAGCCCTATGCCGATGCTATGCTCCTTATCTTCGGCGTGCAGAACCAGGCCGTTCTGGATATTGTGAGCGGTGCCGCGGAGCCTTCGGCCCTTCTTCCTATGCAGATGCCCGTCAATATGAAGACGGTGGAAGAGCAGTGCGAAGACGTGCCCCACGATATGATTCCCCTGGTGGATGCCGACGGCAACGCCTGGGACTTTGCCTTTGGTCTTAACTGGTCCGGCGTCATCAAGGACGAACGTACCCAAAAATACGCAAAATGAGAAAGTTAGTACTCCCCTTCCTGCTGCTGGCCCTGGCTGCCTGCACTCAGAATAATACCGTCCTGACCGTTGAAGGCGGAAAGGTCCAGGGCGTTCCCTCCGAGGCCGCCGGCGTTACCGTCTTCAAGGGCATTCCCTATGCCGCCGCTCCGGTGGGAGACCTCCGCTGGAAGGCTCCGCAGCCCGTTGTAGCCTGGGAGGGGGTGAAGGTCTGCGATACCTTCGGCCCCATTGAACCCCAGCCCGGCAACAAGCCCGGCACCTTCTATGGAGACGAGTTCTACTGGATGGGCACGCCCGAAGAGAACGAAGACTGCCTGTACCTCAACGTCTGGGCCCCTACAGAAACTCTTGGCAAGGACGCCAAACTGCCCGTGGCTATGTGGATCCACGGCGGCGCCTATATGAACGGCTACGGCTACGAGGTAACTATGGACGGAGATAAATGGGCCGAAAGGGGCGTCATCCTGGTGACCATCAACTACCGGATGGGCGCCTTTGGCTTCCTGAGCCACCCCGAACTCACGGCCGAACAGGGCCAGAGCGGCAACTACGGAACTATGGACCAGGCTGCTGCCTTGAAGTGGGTCAGCAACAACATCGCCGCTTTTGGCGGAGACCCTTCCAAGATTACCGTCTTTGGACAGAGTGCCGGCGCTATGAGCGTGAAGACCCTGCTGGTCTCTCCCCTGTCAAGGGACATTATGGCCGGAGCCATCATCCAGAGCGGTGGCGGACTCTCTACCCGCGGACTCACCCCGGACGGCTCCCAGGCTCAGTTTGACGCTATGGGCAAGGCCGCTATGGACAAGGCCGGACTCACCACCCTCGCCGCTATGCGCGAAGCCAGCACGGAGCAGATCCGTGCCGTGCAGGGCTGGTTTATGCCTCATCCGGACGGCAAAGTGGTTACCGAGAGCTTTGAAGAGTCGTTCTTTAACGGCTCCATTGCCCAGGTACCTATTATGATAGGTTACAACAAAGACGATATGGGAGGCCTGGGAGGAGAAGCCGTAGACCGCTTCTGCGCCCTCCGCGACTCCCTGGGCTGCCCCGTGTACGAGTACGAGTTCCTGCGCGAACTCCCCACCGACGAAGCCCATCCGGCCTCTGCCGCGGGCGCCTTCCATTCGGCCGAACTCTGGTATGTCTTTGGCACGCTCAGCCGCAGCTGGCGCCCCTTCACCGAGGCCGACCACGCCCTCAGCTCCCGTATGCTGGACGCCTGGACCGATTTCTGCAAATTCGGCAACCCCGGCTGGCCCGCCTACAAGCAGAACGAGCCGTTCAAAGAGACCTTTGATGTAGAGTAGGTCCGGTCCGTGGACGTAACCCCATCACATACTGACATTTAACCAATTACCCCCTGGTCTCCACGACTAGGGGGTAATTGGTTATTATGCTAACAATCAGTCTATTATGTCCACGAGGTTTATCGTATGGTGAGCTGTACAGACTGCGTGTCGCGGCTGTTAGGGCCCGTCATAATTTCAAAATCACCCGGTTCACAAACCCATTCCAGCTCGTGGTTGTAGTAGGAAAGGTCATAGGCCTTAAGCGGGAAGTCCACCGTCACGGACTCCCCGGCAGGAATAAATACTTTCCTGAAGCCTTTGAGTTCCTTCACGGGACGTGTGGAGGTGGCGTAAATGTCGTGGATATAGAGCTGCACAACCTCATACCCATCCCGCGTTCCCGTGTTGGTAACCGTGACGGATGCCGTTACAGAGCCATTCAGAGGCATTTCGGCAGCACTCAGTACCGGCGCAGAATAGCTGTAGGTGGTATAACTGAGACCATATCCGAAAGGATATAGCGGGCCATTGATCTCGTCCAGATAGGCCGAAACAAACTTTTTGAAAGGAGCGTAGTCCGACTGCGGACGGCCGGTGTTCTTGTGGTTGTAGTAAAGTGGCAGCTGTCCCACCGAACGGGGGAAGGAGGTGGTGAGCTTGGCCGAAGGATTCACATCCCCGAACAGGACATCGGCAACAGCGTGTCCACCCTCGGAGCCGGGACTCCAGACATTCAGAATGGCATTCATGGAAGCGTCTTCCTCTACCAGCGTAAGGGGCCGACCGGTAACCAGGACCATCACAACCGGTTTTCCCGTGGCCTTGAGGGCCTTCAGCATTTCACGCTGCGCATCCGGAAGGGAAATATCCGTGCGGGACGCAGCCTCGCCGTTCATGCTGTCGGTTTCTCCCACACAGGCTACAACCACATCGGCCTCTCTGGCCTTGGCTACGGCCTCGGCAATCAGGCGCTCCTGTGGTACGGTATGAACAGGATCACCCACAAAGCCCGGCATAAAGGAACGGGCCATTCCGTAGCGAACTGCCTCCTCGAGATCCTTATCCAGGAACAGCCAGCTGCCCTCAGCATACGTAGCGCTCACTACCTCGGCGATGCCGTCATAGAGGGTCACACACTCCCCGCTATGGCTCCCGGTGCTCCATGAGCCGGCGAGGGCCTGGGCATTTTTGGCCAACGGGCCCACTACGGCCACGCGGGCGTTCTTGGAAAGCGGCAGCACACCGTCGTTTTTCAGAAGCACCTGACATTCGCGGGCCACTTCGCGGGCGACAGCCCTGTTTTCGGCCGTGTATATTTCACTTTCGCGGGAAGGGTCCAAGTACTTATAGGGGTCCTCAAAAAGGCCCAATTTGTATTTGGCTTCCAGGATGCGGCGGCAGGCCCGGTCAATATCGGCCTCCTTGATGCGCCCTTCCTTTAGGGATTTCTCCAGCGTTCCCACAAAGCCGTCGGCGTTCATATCCATATCCAGGCCGGCCTGCAGCGACCGGGCCGACACCTCCTGAAGGTCTCCAATTCCATGGGCGATCTGCTCCGAGACGGAAGTATAGTCGCTTACGATGAAACCGTCAAACCCCCAGCGGTCCCGCAGCAGTTCGGTAAGCAAGTAGTGATTCATGGAGGCCGGAATACCTTCGAACTCGTTAAAGGAGCTCATATAGCTGCCTGCACCGGCATAAGCAGCCTGCTGATACGGCCGCATATAGCCGTTGAGTGCCTCCTGGCGGCTCAGGAACACGGAGTTGTAGTCACGGCCTGCCTCAGCTCCACCATACAGGGCATAGTGCTTCACGCACGCCATCACGTGGTGGTTGTCCAGGCTGTTGTCCGGCCCCTGATAGCCACGGACATAGGCTTTGGCTACTTCGCCACCCAGGAAGGGGTCTTCACCGGCTCCTTCCACAATTCGGCCCCAGCGGGCATCCCGACAGATATCCACCATAGGGCTATATACCCAATTGATGCCCGAGGCCGATGCTTCCGTAGCGGCAATGGAAGCCGTCCTCTCTATCAAGTCCATATCCCAGGAGGTGGACAGAGCCAGCGGCACCGGGAAAATGGTCTGGTAACCGTGGATCACATCCTGGCCAAACATAAGGGGAATCCCGGCGCCACTTTTCAGCGCCTCCTCCTGCATCAGTTTCAGATATGGTACGTTCCCGCTGCCGTACAGGGCCCCCATCTTGCCTTCGCGAACCGCCTGTAGGTTGGCGTCATCGTCGCTCAGTTTCATCCCGGTAAGGGATCCGGATACAGAATGGAGATTAAGCTGACCGATCTTTTGTTCCAGTGTCATTCGGTCCATCAGGTCATCGATGAACCTGTCCATCGATGACCGGGCCGCGCAACCTGATATCAGGCACACAGCCAACAATAATGTGGTTTTCTTCATACCACAAAGTTAGTACTTTTTCTTCGTGGGCGCAACCCTCTGACTCATTGAATATTAGTCACCTTCCTCCCACCTTTCCAAAGTAGTGGAAGAATCTTTAAGTGTCAATCACACAGCAACTTACACCCACGGCCGTTTTTACATCGGCCTTGCTATTCTCGTTAATTATTCTCAACTTTGAGTGCGCGCTAAGGATGACCCTAATAACAATTTAGGTAACTTTGTTATGAAAAGTCGTTCTTATCTTCCCTCTGCTCTTAATCACTGCTATCAGCGCACATTTGGGCACGGCGTTCTCTTTTACACGGTACGAGACCATCTGGTTTTCTTCACCGTCTTCTGCACTATGGCCCGGCGACATCAGGTACGTGTTCTAAAACTGGTCCAGATGCCGGACCACACCCACCACTCCACTTTTGCTAAAAGCCTAGAGCAGTTGAGAGCTTTTCAGCGAGACTATACTTCGGCCTTTGCCAAGGAGTACAACCGATCCTTCGGATTGAGCGGACCAGTCTTTGAGACGCCCTTCAGTTCTGCCCCAAAATGCAGCGACAAAGAGATTAGAAGCAATCTTATCTATTTGGATAACAATCCCGTGGAACGCAAATTAGTAAGACAGGCCGAGGATTACCGATGGAACTACCTGGCCTATACACAAAGTAAACATCCTTTCTCTGAAAAGATCCGGCTCCGCTTTGCCTCCATGCCTCTGCGCAGGGCAATAAAAAGAGTTACCTTCTTAAGATTGCAGGGCCGATACCTGACCTATCCCCTGCTGGAAAGACTGTTTGACTCCCTTCAGACCAAACAGGAAAAAGAGCAACTGACCGACTATATCATCAGCTCCTATTGGGCCCTGGACCATGCCGCTGCTATCCGTTATTTTGGCAGCTACGAGCATGAACTTACCGCAGCACACTCCACAACGGGGAGCGAGTATGACATAACGGAGGGTTTTATAGGGAAATCAGATACCCACTATGCCAAACTCACCGCCCTTGTTCTCAAAAAAGGCCGGTTCAAAGATATTCACGAGATTCTGCGCCTGTCAGAGGATGAAAAGTACCGTCTGTTGGAAACACTCCGACAAGAATCCGCCGCTCCTGCTAAACAAATCCGTGCTTTTCTCCACCTCCCCGTGGACACAAATCATTGATTCACATACATTTATGCAATTACCCCCTGGTCTCAACGACTAGGGGGTAATTAGTTAAATCGCAGTATTTAAGGCAGTTACGCCCACACGTACGCCAATTGCTACAGGGCCGGGAGCAGGTGGTCCCAGATGAGATTGATCTCCTGCTGCATATTCTGGATGTTGGCGGTGGTAACCACTACGGCATCCTTATCGGGAATCACTATGATGTACTGACCGTTGGCACCGTCGGCCCGGAAGGCGTTGTGACGGCAGCGCCACAACTGATAGCCGTAACCCTGCACCCAGTCGCTCTTTTCGGGGCTGAAGTAGGTGATTTCGGGACGCTGGGCCACCAGTTCCTTCATACGGCGCTCGTTGATGCCGGCGTTCACGGAAGGAACCTGGTTCTTGGACATCTCGGCCACCCAGGAGGCGGGAATGACCTGCTTTCGGCCATACTTGCCTCCATTCAGGAGCGTGAGGCCCATACGGGCCAGGTCTTCCGTGCGGAGATACAGGCCCCAGCCACCGGCGTTGACGCCGGCCGGGCTTTCCTGCCAGAAGGGCTTTTCAATGCCCAGGGGCTGCCAGAGGCGGGTTTCCAGATAGTCAACCACTTTCTGGCCCGTGACTTTCTGAACGGCGGCGCTAAGCACATAAGTACCCAGGCTGTTGTAGCAGTAGCAGGTGCCGGGCTCGTAGTCTATGGGCCACTCCATGAAGGCCTTGATCCAGTCTCCTTCACCGCTGCGAACCGCATAAGTGGGGTCTGTTCCGTGACCGGAGTTCATAGTGAGAAGATGCCTTACCGTAACCTTGGGAAGCCACTCCTGCGGTTCCTGAGGAACACTTTCGGGGAAGAGGTCCACCAATTTGTCATCGAGGCTCAGCAGACCTTCCGAGATGGCAAAGCCCACGGCCGTGGACGTGAAAGTCTTGGAAACGGAATTGAGGATATGGGCCGTATCCGGCACAAAGAACTTCTCTTCCAGTACCTTTCCGTGCTGGAGAACCATTACGCTATGAAGGTCTTCCAGACTGTCTTCCACAGCCTTCAGATAGGACTCAAAGGCCTTATCCATTTTGGCCGAAGCCTCCCCGCGCGGCAGCGGGCTGTTGGGGTTGCCGCAAGCCATCACAAGGGCAGCCATAGTAGCAAACAAAAGAATCTTTTTCATAACTACTGCATTTTTCTGAGTCTGACGTCTACACCGGGAAGGGCGGTGGGCATACCGGAAACATCCGTAGAACTGAAGTGATAGGGAATAAACACCTTGGGCTGAATGATCTTGACGGCATTGATGCACTGATCCACCGTCATAGTGTAAGGCAGGTTGCAGGGCAGGAAAGCCACGTCGATGTTCTTGATATTGGCCATTTCGGGGATGTCCTCGGTGTCTCCGGCAATGTAGATGCGGAAACCGCCCAGATTGAGGATGTAACCGTTGTCACGGCCCTTGGGGTGGAACTGCAGACGCTCTTGCGAATAGTTGTATGCAGGAACAGCCTCTACACTTATGTCGTCCGTGAGCTTGACCGACTCGCCGTTGGCCAGGGTCTTGACGGGTTGCTTCATCTTGGCCTTGCTCATAAGCTTGGTGCAGTTGGCGTTGGTAACGACCTCTCCGCCCAGGATGCCCAGGGCCTCCTTGTCAAAGTGGTCACCGTGCTCGTGGGTTACCAGCACGTAATCGGCCTCGGGGAACTCCTCGGCGTAGTTGGTGGCCTTGGGTCCCAGGTTCACTACAGGGTCCACCTGAATGGAGAGACCCTTATAGGAGATGGCCAGGGAGGCGTGCTTGATGAGGTAAATCTCTACCGGAGAACCATCGCTGGTGCAGAAGCGCTCCACCTCATAGGTGGTAACGGGCACACCGGCGTTCTTCCAACCGTTGAAACCGTCCTTGAGGTTGAATACCATATAAGACAGGCTGTCCAGCACCTGGGCGGCTTCGGCGCTGCGGCGGCCCCTGCGGCAATAGATGAGAACGGGGCGCTCGGGATCCAGAGCCTCCTGAGCGGCTTCCGTGAAGCCTTCTTCCAGCCAGTCGATATTGAGGGCGCCGGGGATGTGGCCCTCGGCATATTCCTGCGGCGTGCGCACGTCCAGCAGCTGGACGGTGCCGTCCGTGGTTAGCTTGCTGTGGAAGGCTTCCACCGACAGATCCTTGTAACCTTTGCAGGAGAACAGGCCCAGGAGGGATAACAGAGCCATAATGGTGAGCTTTTTCATATCAAATACATTAACAACGTCTCACAAATATAGTGATTTTTAAACAATTACCCCCTAGCCTTAAGACCAGGGGGCAAGTTGATTAACTTAAAACTCTTCCTGTTCCATATCCTGGATGGCGGCTAGCGCACGGCTGCCGGGCTCGAAGTCCTGGAACAGGTACTGGGCAAAGATGGTGAGATAGATTCTCCAGTTGCGCCAGATGTGACCGCCTTCGGACTCGTAGAGGGTCACGGGGTAGCCCATCTTGTCGCAGTATTCTTTGAGTTTCTTGGAGTTGACCATCACGCCATCGGCCTTTCCGCAGCCAATCCAGTAGAGCTTGGGCTTGGCGGCAAATACGGCGGCCAGGGCTTCCTCATTGCCTTCCGGAACGGCTACGCCGGAGAACAGACCCACGTAACCGAACTTGCGGGGATAGTGCATAGAGAGCATACAGCTCTGGCGGCCACCCATAGAGAGACCGGCCACGGCGGTGTTGGAGTAGCCCTTGGCCACGCGGTAGTGCTTCTCTACAAAGTCCATAATGTCCGGGAAGCTGTTCTCCACCTCAATGGTACTCTGGCTGCGGCTGTTGGTCATAGTGGGCTGGAACATATTCACAGCGGCACCGGGAGCGGCCTGGTTGAACCATACGCCGTTGGGCATAACCACAATCATAGGCTTGGCATAACCCTCTGCAATGAGGTTGTCCATAATCTGGGCGGTACGGCCCAGGTCGGTCCAGGCATCTTCGTCACCACCGGAGCCGTGCAGCAAGTACAGAACCGGATAACGGTCCAGGCTGTCTTCGTAGCCGGCCGGGGTGTAGATGGTGAGGCGGCGCTGGCTGCTGAGGGTGGGGCTGTTGTACCAGACGTGGGACACGGAGCCGTGCGGCACGTTCTGAACTTCATAGTACCAGCCCAGGTCTCCGGGCTCGGCGCTCAGGGTAAAGACATTGGTCCAGGTGGCCACGTCTCTGATCTGATAAATATTGGACGGGTCCATCACCTTCTTGCCATCTACAAGCAGGGAATAGGAATACAGCTCACCTTTCAAAGGGGCCGAAGTATAAGTCCAGATGCCGCCGGGGCCTTCCTGCAGGTCTGCAACGCCGGGTGCATCGTACACCATCTTGCGGTCTCCCAGGTCAATCTCGATGGGACGGGTGGGGAGGAAGTCTCCGGTCACCTGCACCGTAATGGCCTTGGGATTCTGATAACGGAACGTAACGGAATGGTCCGGATTGATTTCCGGAGAAACCAGGCCCGTGCCGGGGCCCAGAGCCTGCTGGGCCGAAAGAGCCAGGGAGCAACCCAGAAGGAGGGAAAGTGCAAGGATACGTTTCATATAGGTAGTGTTATTGGTTTGGCTAACGGTTATCCAAAGATAATCAATTCCCAGCATTTTCCAATCTCTTTGAACAAACGAAAAAACATTTGAACGGGCGGCGTAGAAGAAACCCCCAAATACTCCGTACCTTTGTACAAACACTAAAATCAACAATGAAAAGAATTCTTGTAGCAGTTGCAGTCCTTGCCGTGAGTCTCTCGGCATCGGCCCAGGGTTGGATGCGCCAGCCCACTCCCAATGACACCCTCCGCAGCACCATCGTGCTTCCCAACGGAAATGTTATGTTCCAGATTTATGCCCCCAAGGCCACTCAGGTAGCCGTTTCCGGCGACCTCCCCTGGGACAAGCCCATCAAGTTTGTCAAGCAGGAAAACGGCGTATGGCAGGGCATCTGCGAAGGCCTCGCAGACGGTTGCTTCCGCTACAGCTTCAACGTTGACGGCGTAAAGGTACAGGACCCCAAGGCTCCCCTGAGCGCCGAGCAAGCCAGCATCCTCACCAAGGGTGAAGGCTACATCAAGAATGTTCCCCACGGCGCCGTGGCCCAGCGTTTCTACTGGTCCGAGACCCTTGGCGAAATGCGTCGCCTGCACGTCTGGACTCCCGCCGGCTATGAAAAGAACGCCGACAAACTGCCCGTGCTCTACCTCATCCACGGTGGCGGAGACAACGACGCCTCCTGGCCCGGTGTAGGTGCCGCCGGCTGGATTCTGGATAATCTTCTGGCCGAAGGAAAGATGGTTCCTATGGTGGTTGTAATGCCCAACGGCACCATCACCAGCGTTCCCAACGAGGTTCCCCCGTTTGCCCAGGATATGGTTACCTCCATCATCCCCTTCATCGAGGCCAACTACAATGTCCTCACGGACAAGGCCCACCGCGCCGTTGCCGGTCTCTCTATGGGCGGTATGGAAACTATGGAAGTGGCTTTCACCCATCCCGAGCTGTTTGACTACGCCTGGGTGCTGAGCTCCTCTTTCCAGCCCGGTCAGGATCCCGCAGCCGAAAGCGCCCGTCTGGGTGTCAAGAAGAACGTAGCCAAGCTCAACGCCTTCAAGAAGCTGGTCTTCACCCAGGGCGGTCCCGCCGACATCGCTTACAACAACTGCAAGAACACCCGTGCCCAGCTGGACAAGGATGGTCTCAAGTACGAATACATGGAGAACGCACAGGCCGGCCACAGCTGGGCCACCTGGCGCGCAGACCTCCAGACCCTCGCTCCCACGCTTTTTAAGTAATAATCAAACAATAACCTTTTTATGAAGAAATCACTATTAATCCTGACCTCTGCCGCCGTCCTGGCGGTAGCTTGCGGCGGTGCCCAGTCCCCCCAGGACAAACTCACCGTAAACGACAAGAAGATCAATGAGATCATTGCCCAGATGACCCTGGAAGAAAAGGTGAACATGCTGCACAGCAAGACCAATATGTCTTCTGCCGGCGTGGAGCGCCTGGGCATTGCAGACATGAACTACGCCGACGGTCCTTTCGGCATCCGTGAGGAAGGTGTTCCCAACGGATTCCAGAGCGCCGGCTGGACGCTGGACAGCGCCACCTATTTCCCTACCGGAAGCGCCCTGGCCGCTACCTGGAGTGAAGAAATGGCTTACAAGTACGGTACCGGTATGGGTAAGGAAGCC
>JAEEQI010000226.1 GCA_016285215.1 Bacteroidales bacterium
GTTCATCAGGGAACGGTCTTCCTTGGCGGCGGTGCCCACGAACATAGAGTTGCGGTCAATTTCTCCGTAGAGGAGGTCGGCCTTCTTCTGGTTGATCTTCTGGATGGCCTCTACGCCGCCCATGCTCTTGATCCACTTGAGGGTCTCGTTCATCACGAAGATGTTGAACACGGGAGGGGTGTTGAACATAGAGAGCTTGTCAATGTGGGTGCGATAGTCCAGCATAGTGGGGATGTGGCGGGTAACCTTGCCCAGGGCGTCCTTCTTGATGATGGCAAAGATGACGCCGGCAGGACCCACGTTCTTCTGGGCGCCGCCGTAGATGAGGGTGTACTTGCTAACATCCACCGGACGGGACATAATGTCGGAGGACATATCGGCAATCAGGGGGCAGGGGCAATCGATGTCCTTCTTGATTTCCGTACCGTAGATGGTGTTGTTGGTGGTGATGTGGAGGTAATCCAGGTCTGCGGGGATGTCAAATCCCTTGGGAATATAGCTGTAGTTCTTGTCCTTGGAGCAGGCAATGGCATAAGCCTCGCCAATACCCTGGGCCTCTACCAGAGCCTTGTGGGCCCATACGCCGGTGTCCAGATAGGCGGCCTTCTTCTCCAGATAGTTCATAGCCACATAGAGGAACTGCAGGGAGGCACCGCCGCCGAGGAACACTACCTCGTGGGTGTCCGGGATGTGCAGGAGTTCCTTCCAAAGGGCGCGGCACTCATCCATTACGGCGTCCCACTCCTTGGTGCGGTGGGAGATGGAGAGGACGGAAATGCCGGTGCCGCTGAAGTCTTTCAGGGCAGCAATGGCGTTGTCAATGGCCACCTGGGGCAGAAGGCAGGGGCCGGCGTTAAAGACGTGAACTTTTTTAGACATGGTTATAAATAGTTAAATTTTGTTACTTGTTAAGTTCCGAAAGTTAATAATTATTATTGATAAAACCTATATTTCTTCCAATTCTGCAGTATTCTTCATCCTTTCCATAAAATCTTCAACTGCGGCCAGCCGCACGCGGGTTTCCAGGCTGCACTGCTCGGCAAAGTTTTGGGCCGTCTGCGGCAGGTCCATATCCTTGAGCACCTTCATCACGGCATTCATAGAGAGGTAGTCAAAAGTAACGCGGAAGTGCCTGGAGGCCACTTTTTCAATGATACAGGCCGAAGAGAGGGCATCTGCCGTGGAAGTCTTGTAGGCCCGGATGAGCCCCGGGATGCCCAGCTTGATGCCGCCAAAATAACGCACCACCACAACCAGGATATCGCTCAGGCCCAGGGAATCAATCTGTCCCAGGATGGGGCGGCCGGCGCTGCCGGAGGGTTCTCCGTCGTCGGAGGCTCTCCAGACGTCTCCTTTGTAGCCCAGACGGTACGCGTAGCAGTGGTGGCGGGCATCGTGGTACTCCTTGCGGAGACCGGCTACGATGGTCTTTACCTCCTCCTCCGTTTCCACCGGATAGGCCAGGGCAATGAAGCGGGAACCGTTGTCCTTGAAAAGGCCTTCAGAGGGGGCTTCGATGCTCTTATATTGGTCTTGCAATTCCATCAGTACGAAAGTAGTGTTTTTTAAGATAATTTGCAACGGAACCGGAAAAAAGCAGTATATTTGAAGTATGGTATTCAAGTTAAGAGTCACCCTTTCAGGTATTAAGGGTTTTTACAGAGTCTATCACGTGAACGGCGCCACAACGCTGTACACCCTTCATAAGCAAATCAGAGCAGACCTGGAATTCCCCCAGGACCAGCTCATTATGTTCAAAGGCCTGGATATAGAAGGCTCCGTAGTGGGCCGCTGGGGTCTCTTTGACCTGGGCGCCGGCACCGTGGACCAGATTTCCCTGGAAAAAGCCGTAAAGGCCGGAACAGACTGCTTCGTCTATTTCTACGACGTTACCAACAAAAAGAGCGTCAACATCCTCGTGGAAGGAGAGGCCGAAGGCGTAAAAGTCCTCCCGGACTTCCCCGTACTGGCAGAGACCAAGGGTCCCAACCCCATTGAATTCGAAAACGGTTACGTAGCCTTCGAAGACCTTCCTGAAACCCAGCGCCACCTTCCCGGAGAAGAAGACGATGAAGACTTCGACGACGAAGATCTTGGTGACGAGGAGGAAGAAGAGGAAGACGAAGACGGAAAAGAAATCTACGACGAAGGCGAAGAATAGTCTATGCCCCGGCGCCTTGAGATCATACTGGGTCCCACCGCTGTCGGAAAAACCGGCTATGCCATTGAGCGCGCCCAGGAGGTAGGCTCCCCCGTAATCTCCTGCGATTCCCGCCAAATCTACAAAGAACTCAGAATAGGAACGGCCGTCCCTTCCAGAAGGGAACTGGCCCGGGTCAAGCATTACTTCATCCGCACCGTTCCCATTACCCGCAACTACACGGCGGGTATCTATGAGGCAGAAGCCCTGAACCTGGTAAACCAGCTCTTTGACCAGGGCCACGAGACCCTGGTGATGTGCGGCGGCTCCATGCTGTATATAGACGCATTCTGTTACGGCCTGGATGATTTTCCGGAAGTTCCGTTGCAGTTGAGGGAACACCTCATGGAATGCCTGAG
>JAEEQI010000051.1 GCA_016285215.1 Bacteroidales bacterium
AGGCTGTGGCTTCCGACCAGGAGACCATAACCACCGCCTCATCGTCGGCCTGAGAAAAGCCCTTATAACCGCGCAGGGACTTGTGAGAAGGGTCAAAGGCCTCGTACTGGGCGTTGGTGATTTCCGTGGCGCTCATTTTGAAAGCGGGCAGCGTGACTTCCTGCTGCGGGACCTCGTCCCACTCCGGCATGGGCGGATTTTCACTTCCCATCCGGAAACTACCGGCTGGAATATCCACCAAAGTGGGCACGGGAACCCGGGTGCAGGCCACCAACAGTCCCAAAAGTAAAAAAGTGTGTTTCAAAATGGTCAATTGTTTTCTTCCCTGTTCGCTTAATACTCCAAAGTTAAGGATTATTTGTTGGAAATGCTTAAATTTGCACGCTTAAAAATAGTTAGTAGAATCTTAATAATTAAACTCAATATGATCAAAGTAGACGTTAAAGGATGTGAGTCCTTCGTGGACGAAGCCAAGTATCAGGAGTATGTAGGCAAGGCCCTGGAAGCCTTCGACGTGCTCAAGAACGAGACCGGTGCCGGTAATGATTTCCTGGGTTGGAAGAAACTCCCCCGCTATATCACGGACCGTGAGCTTCACGAATACGAGGCCATCCGTGACAAGTGGTCCCGCAAGGGTGTGGACCTGGTGATTGCCATCGGCATCGGCGGCAGCTACCTGGGCGCCAAGTGCGTGATGGAGGCCCTGAGCCACAGCTTCGCCAAGCAGCTCAAGCGCAAGGACGGCATCGAGGTGGTCTTCGCCGGCAACAACCTCTCCGAGGAATACTACGCCGAACTGATGGACCTGGCCGCAGAGCGTAACGTAGCCTGCATCGTCATCTCCAAGAGCGGCACCACCACCGAGCCCGCCGTGGCCTTCCGCATTGTGAAGCAGCACATCGAGGCCCGCTATGGCAAGGCCGAAGCCGCAGACCGCATCGTAGCCATTACCGATGCAGCCAAAGGCGCTCTCAAGACCCTGGCCACCCAGGAGAACTACGAGACCTTTGTAGTGCCCGACAACGTGGGCGGCCGTTTCTCCGTGCTCACTCCCGTGGGCCTGCTGCCCATCTGCGTAGCCGGTTACGACGTACGCGCCCTGGTAGAAGGCGCCCAGGATGCCTGCACGGGCCTGGGTATCAAGTCCGAGAAGAACCCCGCCGTCATCTACGCCGCCATGCGTAACTACCTCAACACGGAACTGGGCAAGAGCACCGAGATTCTGGTGAACTACAACCCCAAGCTCACTTATGTGGCCGAATGGTGGAAGCAGCTCTACGGCGAGTCCGAGGGCAAGGATGGCAAGGGCATCTTCCCTGCCAGCGTGAATAATACGGCCGATCTTCACTCGATGGGCCAGTTCATCCAGGAAGGCAGCCGCCTTATGTTTGAGACCGTCCTGCACGTGGACAGCGCCCAGCGCAGCGTGGTCATCGAGAGCGACAACCAGAACCTGGACCAGCTCAACTTCCTGGCCGGTAAGCACGTGGAGTACTGCAACCATATGGCCGAACTCGGAACCCAGCTGGCTCACATTGACGGTGGCGTTCCCCAGATGGCCGTGAACATGGAGAAGGTAGACGCCTTCAACCTGGGCGGTCTGCTCTACTTCTTCGAGTTCGCCTGCGGCATCAGCGCCTACATTCTGGGTGTGAATCCGTTCAACCAGCCCGGTGTAGAGGCCTACAAGAAGAATATGTTTGCTCTGCTGGAGAAGCCCGGTTACGAGAAAGAAACCGCCGCCATCCGCAAGAGAATTAAGTAAGAATACTGGTACAGCGATCTGTCGCGGCGCAAGCTGAGGAAAGTCCGCACAGGAAAGGGCACCCGCCTGTGGAAAGCACAGTAGGGAGTAATCTTTAGGCAACGTAACAGAAAATAACCGCCAAATTATCGTGTGACGATAATTTCGGAATATTTATGCGACCGAAGGGAGCAAAAACATTCTAGAAGGTAAGGGTGAAAACGCGAGGCAAGAGCTCACGACGTTGTATGGCGACATACAGCGGGTACGTTGTCCGGGCCTGCAAGACCAAATATACCGGCAGATGAGGGCGGCCCGTCCGATGCCGGGGGGTAGGTTGCGAAGATAAATGACAGATTTAAAAACAGAAAGCGGCTTACGGCTGTACCATTTTTTTAACTACATCATAGTCATAGCCCCTTGAAAGGGCAAACTTGATGAGCTTAAGGCGACCCTGGGGGTCGCCTTTTAACGTCTTGGCCTTAGACTCGAGCAGTTTGGCCAGACGGGCTTCGGCCTTGTCGTGTTCAATCTCCTCCAATGCAGCGGCAATATCAGCGTCCGAAACACCCTTTCCGCGCAGCTGAAAGCGGATTTTCACGGGGCCCCAGCCCTGCAGCGTAGCCTTTTCCCGGGCATAGGCAGCGGCGTAGCGCGCGTCATCTATGTACTTATCGGCCTGCAAAGCCTCAACCACCTTGGCGGCGGCTTCCTCATCTCCCTCCAGGTCCTTGAGGGCCTTGCGGTAGATATCGGCCCTGCAATACTCTGCCTTGGAACAGAGCTTCTGCAGGCGGCTCAGGCAGCGGGCGGCGTCCATACTAGAAGTTGTAACCGAACGACAGATAGAAGCCAGCCTTCTTGGTAAGGGAAGACCAGAAGATCTGGGCCTTGAGCGGACCCACAATGGTATTCCAACCGTAGCCGGCACCCACGCCCCAGAGGACTCGGCCCTGACCAATGGTCTTAAAGCTGTCGCAGTCCAGCGAGACATTGCCAATACCCGAGAGATAGTGGTTGCTAGCCACCTCGTAACGGAGTTCCATACGGGTGAGCCCCAGGTGATCCTGGCACAGGGCCACATCGTTGAAGCCCATAAACGGAATCTGCTGCTCAATATAATGGCCGGCCATCTCACCGCCAATGATGTTGGAGTACATCAGAGGAATATCAGGGCCGAATACAAAGCGCAGCGCAAAGCTGGGAATCATAGTAAAGCGCTCTCCAAAGCTGACGGGGAACTTGCCGTCGGCCGAGAACGAGCCAATCCACTTGGTGGGGGCGTCCTTGTCAAAGACTCTCCAGATGGCATCGGCGCCTATACCAAACGATACGCCCCTTGTGGGGAAATAGCTGTTGTCCAGGGTCTCCAGACGGGCACTGAGGAAGGCGCTGGGATAGTCTACCTTATCTTTCACGTTATACGTACCGGCTGTACTGGACGAAAGGATGTCATAGAGGCGGAAATACTGATTTCTGATACCCAGATTGATATCCATTACCGACAGATGCAGGTTGGACAGGAACAGCTCCTGGGTGGCCAGCAGGAACGACGTATTGAAACGATCGGTAGCGTTGTAAAGGTTCATCCGGTTGGAGTAACGCACCATAGACCTGACATTGAACGTGGTAAAGTGCGGCGCATTATAGGCGTACGTCACATCCAGATAAGGATTGGTGCTTATACGGGCCGTCAGATCCAGCGAATGGCCGCTCACGGCGCGGGTATTGAGACCCACGTTCACGAGGAGGGACACCAGGTCTCGCGTATCCATACGGGCGCTGAAACCAATCTGGTGCATAGGGCCCCTCTTGCAGTAAATACGCAGTTTGTAGGGCTCTTCCGTACCTCTCAGTTCATAGTTCACATAGTCGTAAGCGCCCTTGCCAAAGATGGTGGCCACGTCCTTCTCAATCATCCACTTGCTGGCGCGCATACCGGCCTTCACGTGCATCTTATCGCGGAGCAGTTCTCCTTCCTGGTAGGGAACGCCGTCCACCACCACCTCACTGATGAGGACATCCTTCTGGCCAATGTCAACGGCAGGTTTGGCGTTGAGTTTTCTGCCGGCATTGCCCATCCTCTTCTTGAGGGCTTTGAGCAAATCGGCCTTTTCCTCGGCGGCCTTGTAACCTCTTACAAACATAGTATCTACAGCCACCTCGTTGAAGCTGAGCATATTGTAGCCGGTCAGGTCGGGATGGATGTATAAATCCACCTCATGCACGTTGCGGTCAAATACGTCGTTGGAGAGGAGGTCCATAGACGAGGCCAGGATATCGGCCAGGTTCTGGATCTCGTTGGCCTGCAGACTGGCCGAAGAGAGGTCAACGCCAATCACGATGTCGGCTCCCATCTCGCGGGCAATGTTTACCGGGAAGTTGTTGCGCATACCGCCGTCGGCCAGCACCATTCCGTTGGTACGCACCGGGGCAAACAGGCCGGGAATGCTCATAGTGGAGCGCATAGCCAGATTGATGGAACCGGAGTGCCATACCTTGGCCTTGCCGGAAGCCATATCCGTGGCTACGCAGGCAAAGGGAATGGGGAACTTGAAGAAGTCCGTGGAGTCGCTGTACCCCACCGTACGGCTGGTAATGATCTGGTTCACGTTCTGGCCAAACACAAAGCCCGACGGCAGACTGCCCATCAGGTTCTCCTTGGCCAGGTCGTCAAAGGAATACTTTCTCTTCTTGGACTTGACACCCAGGTCCAGTTCGCGGCTTCGGCCTTCTGCAAAGGGGGCATCGCCGGCCAGGTACTGCTGATAGTCGGCCTTGCTGTAATAGAACGGGAAGGAGAGCATATATTTCTCCTTGTAGCGGCGGCGGGCATACGAGATATACTGCTTGTCCAGCTTGTCGCTCAGGGCCTTGTCCCAGTCAATGTTGTGGATGAGGTCGTCCAGGTAATCTGCATCGTAGCCCAAGGCATACAGGGCGCCCAGCAGGCCGCCGATACTGGTTCCCACCACCATATCCACGGGGATATCGTACTCTTCCAGGTACTTGAGCACGCCCACGGTGGCAGCACCCTTGGCACCGCCGCCGGAAAGCACCAGCGCCACGGTAGGACGCGTCTTCCGGATTTGGGACATCTTGTAGCGAATCTCACGCACAGCCTTGGCATCCTTGGCATCCAGGCCGAAGGAAGAGTATTCCTCCGTATTCTGGGCCATAGCAGCCAGGGGAAGGATCAGCAAAAGGATGGAAATCAGTTTTTTCATTGTTCTTTGTGTTTTCCTGCGAGCAATCCGCAGGCGGCAAATATATCTTCTCCGCGGGAAGCGCGGATGGTGGCGGTAAGGCCACCGGCATTCAGTCTGTCTCGGAAGGCTTCCATCACAGGGTCGGGAGCCGTTCCGTAAGGGAAATCAGGGATCTTGTGGAAGCGGATCAGGTTGACCCGGCACTCCAGGTTCTTGAGCAGTCTCAGGAGTTCGTCGGCGTGTTTGGGGGTGTTGTTCCAGCCCTCAAACACCGTGTACTCAAAGCTCACCCGCCGCTGGCCCGTGAAATCGTACTGCTTGATGAGCCGCACCACTTCCGTAATGGACCACGCCTTCTGAACGGGCATCATCTCTGCCCGCTCTTCCGGGAAAGGATTGTGCAGGCTCACGGCCAGGTGGCACTTGCTCTCGTCCAGGAACTGCTTGAGCTTGGGCAGCACGCCAATGGTACTTAGCGTAATGCGCTTGGGGCTCCAGGCCAGGCCCCAGGGGGCGGTCAGGATCTCTATCACCCGCTTCACGTTGTCCCAGTTGTCCAGCGGCTCACCCATACCCATAAAGACGGTATTGGTTAACTCCCCTGCCTCGTCAATGGCAAAGTACTGGTTCAGGATGTCTGCCGCGCTCAGATTGCCGTGGAAACCTTGCCGGCCCGTCATACAGAACTTGCAGCCCATCTTGCACCCCGCCTGCGAACTCACGCAGAGCGTCTTTCTGTCATCGTCCGGAATCATCACCGCCTCAATGCACTCCCCTTCCAGAACGGGGAACAGGTACTTCCTGGTGCCGTCCTTGGACGTCTGCACGTCAATGGGGGCCACATAGCCCACCTCATATTGCTGGCTAAGGGCTTCACGACCGGCCTTGGAAAGGTTGGTCATCTCCTCAATGCTCCTCACCCGCTTCTGGTACAGCCACTGCGCCATCTGCTTACCCGCAAACGCAGGCAAGCCGTGGGTCTTGGCAATAACTGCCAACTCTTCCGGGGTTTTTCCTAACAACCGCTCTTTCATACCCACAAAAATACATATTTTGTCTAGAATTATCAACCGTCCCCCCTGACCTGTCACTCCGCTGGGGCGATGAGGCAACGGGACAGAGCGGCAGAATGCTCTTCCGAGAGCACGCCGGCTTTGCGTAAGCCCTCCACCGTGCAGGCCTTGGGTGCATTGTGCTGGCGGTAGAGGACGATGCCGTGGGCTTCGGCCTTGGATATGTGCGGATGACGGGCCAAATCCTCCTCCGGCAGCCTCCAAAGGGCATAAGGCTCCGGCGGCGAGCAGGTGATGAGATCCTTAAGCCCGTCTAGTTTGGCCTGGTCAAAGTGATAGATTTCCAGCAATTGGTCCGGAGACGAATAACCGCCCAGCCGCTCCCGATAATTCACCATCTTTCCGGCAAAATAAGGGCCGATACCGGGTAGGGCCAGGAGAGCGACGCTATCGGCCTTATTGATATCCAATAGTGGAATATCAATGTATTTTTCCAGCCGTTTGTACACGGAATCGGCTACCACAAAGCTCTTGGCAAAGTCTGCCGGACGGCGGAACCGACCGCCTTTATTGCGGTAGTTCTCAATGGATTGCGCCTGCTTCTGGGAGAAGCCCAGCCGCTGGAGGTCCTCCACGCTAACCGTGTTGGGATTGAAGCGGAAACTCTCCACCTTACGGGGGGCTACTTTCTCCCGCACCGCCACTACAGCCGGCTCGTGAGGAGCCTCGTGCCGCACTATAGATGGCCGATCGGGGTCGGCCATGACGGTACTGTCCGTCATTCCCGGCTTGACCGGGAATCTCTCATAGACGTACACCGTATCCGGATGGTCCCGGTTGGCGGCTATACGGAGAACGGCGGCCTTGTGCACAAACAGGGCTACCTCATAACCGATAATCAGGAATAGCAGGGCAATGGCTCCGGCAACGAAACTGCTAGTCGGTGTCTGTTTCTTCTTCCCCTCCATCGTAACGCCTCTTCTTAGCGGGTTTCGCCGGATGGGCCCCGGCTACAACTAGTACGATTTCGCCTTTGGGTTCGTGGGCGCGGAACCAGTCCGCTACCTCTTCCAAAGTGCCTCTGCGATGCTCTTCGTGAACTTTTGAGATTTCACGGGCTACGGAGCAGAGACGGTCCGGGCCAAAGAATTGGGCCATTTGTTCCAGGGTTTTCACAAGCCGGTAAGGGGACTCGTAAAACACCATGGTTCTGGTTTCTGTAGAAAGTTCCTGCAGCAGCGTCTGCCGGCCTTTCTTCTGGGGCAGGAAGCCTTCAAAGGCGAATTTGTCGCACGGCAGGCCGCTGGAAACGATGGCAGGAATGCAGGCGGTGGCGCCGGGAAGCGTCTGAACCTCAATACCTTCCTGGGCACAGGCCCGGGCCAGCAGGAAGCCCGGGTCCGAGATGCCGGGGGTGCCGGCATCGGAAATGAGCGCCACGTTAAGGCCGGAAAGGATACGCTCCTTCACCAGCTCCACCGTCTGGTGCTCATTATATTTATGGTGGCTCTGTAAGGGCCGATGGATGTCAAAATGCTTAAGCAAAACAGAGCTGGTACGGGTGTCTTCGGCCAGTATGAGATCTGCCTCCTTGAGGACCTCCACAGCGCGGAAGGTCATATCCTGGAGGTTTCCCACCGGCGTGGGGACGATATAAAGGATACCCGCCACTAACCCAGCTTTTTACGGACGCTCATCATAAAGTGGTAAACCACGTCGCTCTTGAGGTTCCAGTGGGGGAACTTCTCGCGGATATAGGCCACGGCCTCGTCCAGGCTGGACATGGCGTTGAGGTCTGCTATGGTTTGGTCGTAGAGCGCAAAGTCTTCCTTGAACAGAGTGCCAATGAACAGGGCGCGGTCCAGCAGGCTGATGCCGCTGCGGATGTTCTTAACCGGAATGCCGGGCTTGTCCGTGCGCCAGGGCAGGTGCGCCGTATCGTCTTCTGCAGGTGCCTGAGGGGCCGAAGCTTTGGGGGCTTCCGGCTCCGGTTCGGGAGCTGCCATCGGCTCCGGCTCAGGTGCCAGAACAGGTTCGGGCTCCGGTTCAATGACCGGTTCCGGCTCGGGGGCAACCACCGGTTCGGGCTCTGCTACGGGCTCGGGTGCAACCTCCGGCTCATCTATACCTATCTGAATATCAGTGAAATCCACTTCTTCGTCTTCGGCCGGCACAACGGGGGAAGCCTGGAGGGCGGCTATTCTCTCTTCCAGAGCGGCTATCTGTTTTTTGAGGCTCTCAATCTCCTCTTGGAAGACTTTGAGCGTTTCTTTTTGTGTTTTTTCCATAAATGACTATATTTGTAGTCAACAACAAAGATACGGAAATGTTTTTGGAAAATTCAAAAAAATCAGGCTGCATTGAGGTAATTTGCGGCTCCATGTTCTCCGGCAAAACGGAAGAGCTCATAAGGAGACTCAAGAGGGCCCAGTTTGCCAAGCAGAAGATTGCCACTTTCAAGCCAACCGTAGACAAGCGCTTCTCGGACCTTGACGTGGTCTCCCACGATTCCCACAGCATTTCCTGCACGCCCATCAAAACGCCCTCCCGTATGCTCCAGATTGAGCCCGACGTGGAGGTAGTTGGCATTGATGAGGCCCAGTTCTTTGACGAGAGCATTATTGGCGTATGCCAGGAGCTGGCCAACCGCGGTATCCGCGTAATCATAGCCGGCCTGGATACGGACTACCTGGGTAATCCCTTCGGCCCTATGCCCGGATTAATGGCCATAGCCGAAGATGTACAGAAGGTCCACGCTATCTGCGTGCGCTGCGGATCGCTGGCCAACCAATCACACCGCCTTTCGGCCTCCAAAAAACTCGTGGTCCTGGGCGAGAAAGACACTTATGAACCCCTCTGCCGAGAGTGCTACCAAAAAGCCCTGGCAGAAGACAATGAACAAAACTAATTAACCAATAAAATTATGAAGAAATCAAGATTATTCATTGCAGCCATTGCCCTTATGGGCATCGCCGCCTGTGCAAAGATGGAAACTCCCACTGTGCAAGAAGAACCCGAGGTAATTGCCCCGGAGCAAACCGTAGCTGCAGAACCTGAGCAGAATATGGATGTCAAGTCCGTTGCCAGTACCCTGGACGGCTTGTGCAAAATCTGTGAAGTCAAAGAATTTATCCAGAGCCTCATAGTGAAGGTCAACCAGTCCGAAACCCCTTGGCACCTTGACATCTACGTAGCCAGACCCAAGACCGAGGAACAGGAGGAATTCCCCTATATCAGCGGCTCCGTTGGCTTCTCCAAAGGCATCTTCAATCCCATCGTTCTGGATGTAGATATCCTGCTTGTTGACCTCATCACTGTTACCGGTACCGTAGATGTGCGTCAGATTGCTTCCAACTACGCTCATGCCTTAAAGCACATTGATTCCTTTATGGGAGACATCACCGCCCAGTACTATCTGGACAAGGCCACCGAAGGCCTGGATCTCACCTTTATGGGTGGTCTCAAGCTCTTCTTCAAGGTAGATGTGGATGAGGAAGGCAATCGCTACATCAATCTGTATATTTACAATCCCGATGATCCGAGCTTCGGGCCCATGCCCATCCCCAGCTTCTCCCAACTGTTTGCCCCCAAGGGCTGATAGTCCCAGATTAATAGATACAAAAGAGCCAGACCCTGTGGAGTCTGGCTCTTTTATGTAATGCGCGCTAGGGATTAGTCCTGCACGTTAGCGAGGGCTTCGCGAATCTTGGCTTCAATTTCTTCGGCCAGTTCTACGTTGTCCATCATAAGCTTCTTGACGGCTTCACGGCCCTGTGCGAGCTTGGTGTCGTTGTAGGAGAACCAGGAGCCGCTCTTCTGGATAATGCCCAGCTCTACGCCCAGGTCCACGATTTCTCCGCTGCGGGAGATGCCTTCACCAAACACAATGTCAAACTCGGCCTTCTTGAAGGGCGGAGCCATCTTGTTCTTGACCACCTTTACCTTTACGTGGTTGCCCAGGGCTTCCTCACCGTCCTTGATCTGGGTGGTGCGGCGGATGTCCAGGCGCACGGAGGCATAGAACTTAAGGGCGTTACCGCCGGTGGTTGTCTCGGGGTTGCCAAACATAATGCCAATCTTCTCACGCAGCTGGTTGATGAAGATGCAGCAGGTGTTGGTCTTGGAGATGTTGGCGGTGAGTTTTCTCAGGGCCTGGCTCATCAGACGGGCCTGCAGACCCACCTTGTTGTCTCCCATCTCTCCCTCGATTTCTGCACGGGGAGTAAGGGCGGCCACGGAGTCAATGACCACAATGTCAACGGCACCCGAGCGGATGAGGTTGTCTGCAATTTCCAGGGCCTGTTCTCCGTTATCCGGCTGCGAGATGAGCAGGGTGTCCAGGTCTACGCCCAGGGACTTGGCATAGGTGCGGTCAAAGGCGTGCTCTGCATCGATGATGGCCGCAATGCCGCCCGCCTTCTGTGCCTCTGCAATGGCGTGGATGGCCAGCGTGGTTTTACCGGAGCTCTCCGGTCCGTAAATCTCTATGATACGGCCTTTAGGGTATCCCCCGATGCCCAGAGCGTGGTCCAACGAAATGGAACCGCTGGGAATTACCTGAGTAGAATCCCATTCCGGCTGGTCTCCCAGCTTCATAATGGTTCCCTTTCCGTAGTCTTTCTCAATCTTGTCAATGGTTGCCTGGAGCGCCTTGAGTTTGGCGGCGTTGATTCCAGTTCCTTCAGCTTCTTTTGCCATACGCTAATGTGTTAAATTAATGTTGCGGGCATCCTTAACCGCATCTACAAAGATAAGTAAACTCCGCTGATAAACCAAACTACGGAAGCTCAATTTCGTAAGCAAATTCATAGGACTCACCAGGGGACAGCGAGTGGTTGCAATCGCGCTCCGAGATGTCTCCCGTGAAGCCCTTCAGGTCTGCAATTCCGCACCAGGGTTCAATGCAAACGAACGGGCAGCCGGGCTTGTACGGAGCCCACAGACCGTAGGCTTCGGCCTGGGGGCAATTGACCCGCAGAACCTCCTTCTTTTCCTTGTCCAGCAGCGCTACGGAAGCCACTTTGGAGCGTTCCAGCAGAAAAGCATCGGCCTTAAAAGTCTCTCCGGAGAGGACAATCAGACCCTTCTCATTGGGCACCACAGTAGGGGCCGAAGGAACCCGCAGCCCGCCTTCCAGATAAGTGTAAGCGGTAGGTTCAACCACCTTTCCCTGGTGGTCGAAGCACTGGAGATACCCGTGCACGGGGTCATCGGCCTTATAATCCGGCATCAGGAAAGCCGGGTGCGCGCCAATGGAGAAATGCATAGTACAGGCCGAAGTATTCCGAACCGTCCAATGGCAGGTCACGGACTTGTCCGTAACCGGATAGCGGGCTTCCAGAATAAAGGTATAGGGATAGTTCTCCCGGGGTTCCTTTTGCTCATACACCCAGGCATCCCCTACTTTTGTGAAGTCTACATCGCGCGCAAAGCCGTGCTGATGCATCTGAAAAGCCTTGCCGCCAATGCGTAGCGTTTCCCCGGCCGGGAGACCCACCACCGGGAACAGAATGGGCGCCACACGCCCCCAGAATGCCTTGTCGGCGTTCCACATATACTCCCGGTTTCCCCGCCGGAGACCCCGGAGTTCGGCCCCGTGAGGAGCCACGGTTATCTGAATCTTTTCCATTTCCTCAAAGTTAGCAATTTTTTGCTTAAATTTGTGCCTATGAAAATTGCCATTGCAGGAACCGGATACGTAGGAATGAGCCTGGCCACCCTCCTAGCCCAAAAGAGTGAGGTGGTAGCCGTGGACGTTGTACCGGAAAAGGTAGCCAAAATCAACCGCAAGGAATCCCCCATAGCAGACGAGTACATTGAACAGTTTCTCCGTGAGAAGCCGCTCAGCCTCACCGCCACCCTGGACGCCAGGGAGGCGTATAAAGGGGCCCATTTTGTGGTGATTGCCACCCCCACCAACTACGACCCCCAGCAGAATTTCTTTGACACGTCCCACGTGGAAGAAGTGGTCAAGTTGGTGCTGGAAGTGAACCCCGAGGCCGTAATGGTCATCAAGAGTACGGTTCCGGTAGGTTTCACCCACTCTCTTGAAGAGAAATACCCCACCGGAAAGTTCCTCTTCTCCCCCGAATTCTTACGTGAAAGTAAGGCCCTGTACGACAACCTCTATCCGTCCCGTATAATTGTAGGCGTGAACAATCGTTCTGCGGAAAATTATTTTTCGCAAGGCTTTGCGAAAAACCAATTTTCCGCCGAACTAGACTCTTCTGCTTCGGAGTTTGCCAATTTATTAAAAGACTGTTCTTTAAAGCCGGACGTTCCTATCCTTCTAATGGGAACCGCGGAGGCGGAGGCTGTGAAGCTGTTTGCCAACACGTATCTGGCGCTGCGGGTGAGCTACTTCAACGAGCTGGACACGTATGCAGAGATGAAGGGCCTGGATACCAGGGCCATCATTGAGGGCGTATGCCTGGATCCCCGAATTGGGACGCATTACAACAACCCCAGCTTCGGATACGGCGGATACTGCCTTCCCAAGGACACCAAGCAGCTGTTGGCCAATTACAACGACGTACCCGAGAACCTCATCCAGGCCATCGTGGAATCCAACCGCACGCGCAAGGACTACATAGCAGACCGCGTTCTGTCCAAGGCCGGTTACTACAGCTACTACGGCCCCAACAACACCTATGCAACGGCACAGGAGAAGGACGTGACGGTGGGCGTGTACCGCCTCACTATGAAGTCCGGCTCCGACAACTTCCGCCAGAGCGCCATCCAGGGCATTATGAAGCGCATCAAGGCCAAGGGCGCGCACGTGATAGTGTACGAGCCCACCCTGGAAGACGGCACCACCTTCTTTGGTTCGCCGGTGGTGAACAACCTGGAGGCCTTCAAGGCCCAGTCCAACGCCATCATAGCCAACCGCTTTGACGAGCAGCTGGAAGACGTAAAAGAAAAAGTATACACCCGAGATATCTTTAAAAGAGACTAGAGAATGATTCAATCGATGACCGGCTACGGAAAGGCCGAAGCCCAGCTCCAAGCCGGAAAACTTACCCTGGAAATCCGCACCCTCAACGGCAAAAGCGCCGATATCAACCTCAAGAGTTCCCTCCTCCCCAAAGACAAGGAGCTGGAAGTGCGCAAACGCCTGGCCGACAAGCTGGTCCGCGGCACCATAGACCTCTATATCAGCTTTGAAGCCGGAGCCTCCGACACCGCCCACACCATCAACGCAGACGTGTTCAACGCCTACTGGCAGAGCACCGTCAAGGCCCTGGGCAAGGAACTCGATCCCAGCATCCTGGCCAGCACCATCCTCCGCCTGCCCGACGTAGTGGACGCCAAGAAGGCCGATATCATAACGGAAGAAGAATGGCCCAAGGTTTCGGCCGCCCTGGACGAAGCATTGAACCAGCTCTGCGCCTACCGCGCCAACGAGGGAAAAGCCCTGTATAAAGACGTTACCGGCCGCGTAGACGGTATCCTCAAGCTCTACGACCAGGTGGAAGCCCTGGAAGGAGAACGCATCACCACGGTGCGCGAAAAGTTTGACAAGGCCCTGGCCGAATTGGCCGCCAAGCCCAACCCC
>JAEEQI010000052.1 GCA_016285215.1 Bacteroidales bacterium
TCCATCTCTTCCAGGAAGCTGTAGTCTGTGAACAGCTTTTTCAGGATGCCGTCGTAGTTGACGGTGCGCTGGAAGAAGGAGGATACGCTCTCTATCTGGGGCTCATCGTCCTGGCCTTTGAACTTCTTGCGGATAGATCTGGGGGCGCTGGGTGGGGCAATGATGCCCATACCCATATGGTCCGACTGCATTCTGATCTGCAGCTTGGGATTGCCGCTCATAAGGCCGGTGTTGAAGGCGCCCATACTTACGATGCAGCGCTGACCGGTGGAGGAGAGGGCGTCCACTTTCTTTCGGCCCTTAAAGACCTGGGGGAACTGTTCGTACACGAAGGTGCCAATGGCCAGGTGCTGGTCGTAGCCCAGGGGTACGAGGTCTCCGGTGTTGATGTAGGGCACTTCCCAGAATTCCATATACTTCCTGGCGAATTCCTTCCCGTAAGGCGTGAGAACGTCTTTTTCTTCCGCTTTTTTAAAGACGTCGCGGATGAGGGTGTACGTGTCGTCGTTCCAGGCATAGCGGGAACCGTGGCGGCCGTAGTGGCTGATATAGAAAGGCTTATAGCCGCCGGGGGCTTTGGAAAGGGTTCCAAATTCGTCCAGGCGGTGCGGGCCTTCCATGCCGTATGCCTTTCTGACATCGGCCTTTACCTTTTCCACTACATCGTATTGCTGAGCTTGCAATAGCACGCAGGAGAGGATTCCTGCAAAGAGAGTCATTAGTCTTTTCATACTTCAAGGTTCATAGCTCAAAGTTAGTGAATCCTGTAAAATTTTCCAAAATACCAAATCTTGGCAAGCCTTGCCAAAATTGTGTTTTTCCTTCCGGGGCGCCGTATCTTGCCCAAAAAAAGAACTATGGCAACTTTTAACGATTACCTCTTCCCTCTTAACGAGGCCCACGTTCGTCTGAGTTACGACGGAGAATCCATCCACATTGACGGCCTGCCGGAAGGCCCCGATACCCTCATCCTCCCGGAACTGTATCACCGCGGCATCCGGGCCGTGTACAACCTTCTGGAAAGTATGGCCCCCCAGATCAGCTGCATCAGCATCTCGGGTATCTGGTTCTCCCAGCAGCCGTCCGCTCCCTTCGAGGCCTTTGACATCTGGCTCCAGCAGCAGGACGAAGGCTTCTATCTGCCCATGGCCACATCGGCCTCTCTCTTCCGCGAAAACGGAATTCCTTATTACCACAAACCTTTAATCTAGCGCATTATGAGTAGAAAACACAAGCACGCCAGACGGACGGGCTGGCCCCGGGAATTCACCCTGACAGACCTGGTTTTCCAGGAAGTGACGGTGGTTGTCTTTGACGGCGGAATCCTGATTCTCCGGTAAGTGGATCCCGGCCCTTGGACTGACAGAATGGCAGACCAGCTATGCTGGCAGGCATTTTGATAGGAAGAGGGCCGAAAGATCCATTGAATATGTCAGACAAGAAGAAAAAGAATATAGAGGAGGCACCCGACGGCAAGAAGCTGGCGGCACTGGAAGCCCGCATCGAGGGCCTGAAAGAGCAGTTGGAAGAGGCTGGCAAGAAGGCCGAAGAAGCAGAGAAGCAGGCGGCTGACGCCAAGGCAGACTATCTGCGCCTGATGGCGGAGTTTGACACCTTCCGCCGCCGGACGGCAGAAGAGAAGCTGGCCCTGGTGGGTTCCGCTGCCTCAGATACCATCAAGGGCATCCTCCCCATCCTGGACGACTGTGAGATAGCTCTCGCCAATCTGGAAAAGAGCACGGACAGCGAGGCGGCCAAGGAAGGCACGCAGATGATCTTTGGCAAACTCACCGCCTATCTCAAGGGCAAGGGCCTGGAGAGAATAGACGCCAAGGGCAAGGATTTCGACACCGAGCTTCACGAAGCCGTAACCACTTTCCCCGCCCCGTCGGAAGACCTCAAGGGCAAGGTGATAGATGTGGTACAAACCGGATACACCCTGGGAGACAAAGTGCTCCGTTATGCTAAAGTAGTTGTAGGAGCGTAAGTTATGGCAAACAAAAGAGATTACTACGAGGTTCTGGGAGTAGACAAGAAAGCCTCCGCAGACGAGATTAAGAGCGCCTACCGCAAGTTGGCGCTCAAATGGCATCCGGACCGTTGGGTAAACGGAACGGACGCAGAGAAGAAAACGGCCGAAGAAAACTTCAAGGAAGCGGCCGAGGCCTACTCCATCCTGAGCGACCCCGACAAGAGAGCCAAGTACGACCAGTTTGGTTTTGCCGCCGAGCAAATGGGCGGCGGAGCCGGAGGCTTTGACTTTGGCGGAATGGATATCAACGACTTCCTCCGCAATATCTTCGGCGGAAGTTTCGGCTTTGACTTTGGCGGCTTTGGCGGTTCCGGTTTCGGCGGCTTTGGCGGCGGAGCTGAGGCCGGTCCCCGCGTAGCCCGCGGCCGCGATATCCGAACCAGCGTCAAGCTCACCCTGGAAGAAATTGCCAACGGCTGCGAAAAAGAGATTTCTCTGGAGCGCGCCCGTCCCTGCCCGGACTGCGGCGGCAAGGGTGCCAGGAGCGAAGCCGACATCAAGACCTGCCCCACCTGTAACGGTCAGGGCCGTGTACGTCAGCAGACGCGCGGTCTGTTTGGCGGCATAGGCTACACCATTGGCGTATGCCCCCAGTGCCAGGGAGAAGGAAAGATCATCACCAACCCCTGCCGCCGTTGCAACGGCACCGGTCTGGAGCGCAAGCGGGAAATGGTGCGTGTGCGCATCCCCGCCGGAGTAGAGGACGGTATGCAAATCACCATCCGCGGTGAGGGTCACTCCGCTCCCCACGGCGGCACCAACGGAGACCTCCTGCTGGTAATCAACGAGATTCAGCACCCGCAGCTGCAGAGAGAGGGCAACAACCTCTTCTATACCCGTATCATCTCCGTGATGGATGCCATGCTGGGTTGCGAGGTTTCGGTTCCTTGCCTGGACGGCAGCTATAAAGTAAAGGTAGAACCCGGTACCCAGAGCGGTACGGTGGTCAAACTGCGCGGAAAGGGCCTTCCCAGCGTGCAGGGCTATGGCCGCGGAACCGGAGACCTCTATGTCAAGTTCCAGGTGTGGGTGCCCCACAAACTGTCCAAGAGCGAGAAGGATACCCTTGAAAGTATGCGTTCCAGCTCCAGCTTCACTCCGGATCTTACGCGTGAAGACAAGGCCACCTTCGATAAAGTGAAAAATATTTTCTAATTTTTTGGAAAAAAGTTTTGCGGGTTACTAAAAAGATTGTATCTTTGCAGTCCCAAAAACTAACGCAACCTCTTGTCAGGAGCCAAACCGCAATGTTGCACAAAGGATTAAGAGAATTATGGATTTGATTAAGATTGCAGAGCAGGCTTTCCAGAATGAGAAAGTAGCTTCCTATCCTGAGTTCAAGGCCGGTGACACCATCACCGTTACCTACAGAATCAAGGAAGGTGATAAAGAGAGACTTCAGAAGTTCCGCGGTGTCGTGATCCAGATCAGTGGTATGGACCCGTTCACCAAGACCTTCACGGTTCGCAAGATCGCCAGTGGCGTGGGTGTTGAGAGAATCTTCCCTTACCAGTCCCCGTTCATTGACAGCATCGAGGTTAACAAGTACGGTAAGGTTCGCCGCGCCCGCATCTTCTACCTCCGCGACCTCACCGGTAAGAAGGCCCGCATCCGCGAGAAAGTCTACGTAGAGAATAAGGAGGCCTAATTGGCCAACTAACTGGCTCCATAGCTCAATTGAATAGAGCATTTGACTACGGATCAAAAGGTTACAGGTTTGAGTCCTGTTGGAGTCACTGAAAAACCCCTTTGAGAGCATCTCAGAGGGGTTTTTCATATATAAGTTCCGCGCACCAGGGAGGCCCTTTTCGTGCTCGGAAGCGAGCCGTCACTTAAGAGCTCATTACTTCCTTCACGGAGTAGTAGCTCTGGCGTGAGCCAAAGCCGGAAGATTCTGCAATTTCGGCTATGGATGCGCTGGGGTGGGCGGCGCGGTACTCGTCTGCGTATTTCAGGCGCAGGGAGTTTACATAGTGGAAGAAGCCGCCAAATTCGGTTTTGAAGATGCCGGCCACGTAGGTGCGGTTGAAACCGCAGCGGGTGGCAACGTCCTGAATGGTCAGGTGCGGGTCCAGGAAGGCCTGCTCCTGCTCTACTTCGCGCCGGATGGCGGTAGCGATGGTTTTGGCTTTGGCAGTAGAGATCTTATAAGAATACACTTGCGCCTCAGCCTTCTCCGCCGGGGCTTCCTCTTGCTCAGGGGCGCCTTTTCTGTGCGGGTGCAGGGCCGATATGAGCATCTGAACCGAGGCTACCACCGTGGCCAGCTCAACAATAGCCATCACGTTGCGGTTGTCCAGAAGGGCGGCCGTCCAAAGAAGGACAATGGTAACCATCGCGATTCTGACCATCTTCTTGGCAAAGTTCACCGGGAAATCTGTGGGGTTGGAGTATTCTTCCACATCGTACCGTTTGGCCCATTTCAGGACCACCCTTATAGCAATGATGCTGGTAATGGTCATAACAACCCCCAGGGTTAGGATGATGATATTACCCAGTATGACGCCGTCAAAGACCTTTCCTTTCAGGAGAGAGGCCAAAGGTCCGGCAGTAAGAGCTGTAAGGGCCGTTATTCCCAGAATAATGGTAGGCCGACGCCAGGTGCGCCAGTGCATAATCCCCCCGAAGTAAGAGAACAGGAGGATGGTAAGGTCGTAGAGGCTTACAGGAAGGAAATAGGCCTTCAGCAGCAGCCAGGCTCCCTCTGTTTCCGGAATAATGAGAGCCGGAATCAGAGTGAGGGACATAAGGTATATGAAGGAAGTTGCTTTTCGGCCCGGATAATAGTATAGAGGGTCCCGGTCGTAGGGCCTGCACATGTGGAACCATCTAACCGCGGCTATGACAATACTGGCCATAATATACATAGCCGTTGCCATTCCCTGAAAATATGTAGCGGTTGTAAACATCGAGCAAATTTACACATTTTTTAACGGAAATTGACAAAATTAATGATTCTTGACAGCAGATTTTACGCGAATTGACAATTATTAACTCCCTCTGTATATACCTTTGCGCCCAGTAGATAGTTTGTATTCTTACCTTTTATTTATGGAAACAATTCAGAAGGAGTTGTATTCTTCGCCAGAGGTGTACACCATTGAATTAAAGGCCGAAGGCATTGTCTGCACCAGTAAGGAGCAGTATGATCCCACTTATTTTTAACCTTTAATAAGTAGTGTACCATGAGAAGAAGTGTTGTAATAATCTCAGCTGTTCTGGCCCTTGCTGCCTGTGCTCAGCTTGAAACTCCCGTTCAAAAGGAGGCCCCCGTTGTTTATAGCCTTAGCCTCCAGGCTTCACTGGATTCCCAAACCAAAGGTGTTACTTTCGGTGGGGACGGTATGTCCGTTTCTTCCCGGTTCCAGGAAGGAGACAAGATATACCTATATAATAAGACAAAGGGAGCAATGGCCCGGAGTACCCTGGACCATTCGGCCACGCCCATTGTCCTTACCTCGTCCATGATTCAGGATGAAGGACTGTCCTGTACCCTGGCAGGGGAAGTGTCGTTCTTCCGCTGGAATCCTGGGGAAAGTAAAGGAAAAGAGAAAACGAATAGTGGGGAATGGGTGCCTGTCTCTCATGAGGACACTGATGAATACGAGCTGTATTATCAGATGAACGACGCGGATTATTCGAGTGAAGGCAACTATTATCCTGGTTTTAATTATCGTGATCAACTTGGGAGTAAGGCTTCTGCCAGCCAGCATGATTTTGCTGTGGCAACGGGGATTCAGATGAACTTGGTGATCGGGTCCTTATCGGCCCAGAATAAGGTGTCCTTCAAGAACCTGCAGTCTATCTTCCGCCAGGGGCTCCTCTTCAAGAATTCGAAAGGCGAAACGGTTACTCCTACCATTACTAAACTTTCTGTCAGTTGTTCAAAGGGAACCCTTGTGAAAGGTATTCACCCTACAGAGGTTTCCCAGTATAGTGGTGTTTACGCTATTGACATCAATAATCCTGTCATTGTAGATGGAAGCATCTATCTTTCCCTTACTTTCTGTTATCCGGACGATGATTCTAAGAATGACACTTTCACTCTGACGGCTACCGATGATAAGGGAAATGTTTACATCTGTGAAAAGAATATGCCTGCCGGCGGTTTCCAGAACGGCAAATACTACTATGGAAACTGTGAGATGACTTGGCGGGAGAAGAATAATCTGGCAGCGGTAGAGGCCAGTGACCTTGGAAGTATCATCGCTTCCAATGGAAAGATTTATGCCGATGTGGCTGCCGCCAATACTGCCAGCAAGGCAGAGGCAATGATTGTCTATGTGGGCAGCGTTGATGGTGTTTGCCAGCACGGTCTTGCTATCTCTCTGACGGATGCCTATGAGTTCAATGCGACATATGCTCAGGCAACGGGAATTTATATTATCCCCGATTGGGCGGCTGCCCACTCGATTACGGGAGGCACTTGGCGCCTGCCTTCTGAGAAGGATTGGCAGTATATGATGTGGGGGAGTTACACAAGTACTCCTGGCACAGCCCTGGTCAATGCGAATCTTTGCTCTGTTCTGGAGAACGACAAGTACTTCTGGACGAGTGATAGCGTGGATGATGGAAACGCGAAGGCCATCTATTATAAGGACAATAATGCAAGCGTTTGGTCGTTGAATAAGAGTGGTTATTATCGCGTCCGCGCCTGCTTCGCTTTTTAAGAAATTAGTAGTTATTAAATAGTTAGTTAGTATGTATTCGTCTGAAAAAGAAATGTATGAGACTCCCGCCGTGCAGGTTGTGGAGCTTGCAGCAGAAAATGCTATCTGTAGTGGAAGCGGCGGCGAAGACGCTCAAGGTAATGGTTTTTCTGGCTGGTATTAATAGTAGTATAAGTATTGAAATATGAAAAAGCTGTTTCTTTATATTCCGGTAATGATCCTTCTGGCCGTTTCCTGCGAAAAAGAAGATATGCTTCCTTCCCTTGAAGGAAACGAGCCTGCCTCCCAGGTGGAGATGGTAACTGAGACCATTTCCGGTAGCCTTGGAATTGCTACAAAGTCTACGATTTCGGATGTCGATGCATCTTTTGCCTGGACCGAGGGTGACAATGTAGCCGTTCATATCTCTAACGGAAACTACTCCTTTACCACGGATGGTGCCGCAATCGATGCGGTAGAATCTTCTAAGGCCTCCTTCACGGTTGCTTACGAGGCCGGCTATTCCCGCAATGCGTTTGCCGTATATCCTTGCACCATCGTAGCCAAGAATGCCGCCAACTATGGCCAGGAAGACCATACGCTGGATGTGACGCTCCCGGATAGCTATACGCTTGCCCAGGTGAGTGGCGAGACCTCTCCCTGCCCGATGATTTCCACCGATGAGGCTGGTACAAGCTGGAATTTCTTCCAGCTGTGCGGATTGATGCGTCTCACGGTGGACAGCGTTCCTGCAACTGCCAAGCGATTGGAATTTGATTTCAATGGCAAGAAGGTTTGTGGTGATTTCTCCATCGCTTCTCCTGTAGTTCCTGGTACTTCTGCCATTGAGACTTCGGCCGATGATGCTCATGATGTGATCACCATCACCAAGGATGGTTCGGATGCGGTGTTTGGTGTGACCAGCCTGACGCTGAACATTCCTATGCCTATCCCTACTCTTAACGAAGGCTATTCTAAAGTCACCGTTTATGCGTATGATGCCGTTTCCGGTGGAAATCTTCTTTCCTTTAGTGATGTGGCATTCTCCTATTCGGCTAGCGAAATAAGGGCCTACAAGAGAGCTGCATCGCTGCCCAATGAGAGTACTTATACCTTCACCTTTAAGGATAAAGATACGCAAAGCAACTTGAGCGGTCTCCGATTCGTTCGTATCTTCTCTACTAAAAACAAACTGTATAACGGTGCTACCACTTTCGGCCCTTATACTGTTTCCAGTGCCAATGAAACTGCCGATATGGACAATCCTGTTAAACCTGCGCTTAGATTTGCCGCCAACGAAGGCGACCAGCTGGTTTTCCAGGTAATTGATGCTAGCGGAAAGGTCTATTCCGGCTTTTACGATGTCCCTGCCGGCTGCTCTGCAGCGGGTGATTATGACCTGACGGTGGATGTGAAAGCCTATACCTTTACTGTAGCCTCCGGCAAAAAGGTATATTTCTCGCCCGGCGATCTGGGTGTAGATGGTAGCGTTTACTCCTTTACTATGCCCTTTGAAACGTGGGGATGGAAAAGTACTAATATTAATGCTACAAAGCGCGTATGGTTTAATTACAGTGAATTGTCTTCGGGCCACTCTATTTATGGTGTTACCTGGAGGAATCCACAAGCTTTAACAACAAGCACGTCAAGTCCTACACCTCAGGAGTGGGATAGAATAATAGGACGTACGAATATGAATAGTGGCGTTAGTGCTTATTATAGGGCCACGGTTTCCGGTAAGGCTAATTGTCTGCTTTTACCTCCAGATGAGGCGCAGGCTACTGATATTGAAGATGATTTGAAAACAGGGAATGTAACCGACTATGCCAAGTATCTTGGAAAAGGATTTGTACTCCTGATAGGCACTGGTAGAGCACTCTATTCTTCTAATAAATTATCTTGGGGAATGGAGTCAAAAGGATTCTATTGGGCTTTGTGGAATAATATGAGTAGAAATCGAACCTATTTTTATTGGAGCGATTCCAACACTCCGTCCGTTACTTGGGCAAGCAACCAGTTCAGGATGCGTGTACGTTATGTTCGTGATGTAGAATAGTTATTTGAGGATCGTGACGGTAACCTTCAGGCGCAACCTAAAGGTTACCGTTAGTTTGTTTTTGAACCTATATCTAAACATGATATTACTATGAACTCTTTCGACAAGGTTTTTTACGAAACTCCCACGGCCATTGTCGTGGAAGTGAAGGTTGAAGGCATGATTTGCTCCAGTGAGATTGAGGCTGTAGGAGAGGGTTACATTGAGTGGGAGGATTAACTTTAAACTGCTATCGACATGAAAAAGTTATTCCTGTTTATCCCGGCAATGATACTCCTTGCCGTATCTTGCGAAAAAGAAGCAATCAACTCTTCCGATAGCGGAAACGAACCGGCCTCCGGCGTTAAGATGATTACCGAAATCGTTTCCGGTAGTCGTGGAGACGTCACCAAGGCAACGATTGGAAACACAACCCCGACTTTTGCCTGGACGGCAGGGGACAACGTGGCAGTGCACGTTTCCAACGGGGCCACCAATAAATACGTTGTAACCACCAGTGGCGCCAGCGCTTCTGCCGCCTCCGCCAAGTTTACGGTAGAATACGAGGAAGGTTACTCCCGCGACGCGTTTGCGGTGTATCCCAGCACTATCGTTTCGGCCAGCGCGACCAATTTCGGCCAGAGTGGTCATACGTTGGATGTGACCCTTCCCGGCAGTTACACCCTCGCACAGGTGAGTGGTGAAACCTCTCCCTGCCCGATGATTTCGGCCAATACTGCCGGTGACGGCTGGCACTTCTACCAGCTCTGCGGTCTTCTCCGCCTCACGGTGAAAGACATCCCTGCAGCCGCCAAGCGTCTGGAAATCGACTTCGACGGCAAGCAGGTATGGGGTGATTTCTCCATTGCTTCTCCTGTTGTAGCGAGCAGTGCCGTTATCTCCACTGCTGCAGACGGTGCCCACGACATCATCACCATCACCAAGGACGGAACAGATGTAGTACTGGGCGAAACCAGTGTAGCAGTAAACATCCCGCTCCCTACCGGTACCTATAGCAAAGTCACGGTCAAGGCATATGACGCCCTCACCGGAGGCAATGCAACTCTCTCCCCGACCCAGACATTCGTTTATTCAGCTTCCAAGACGAAAGGCGTTAAGCGTACCACGACATTCCCTTCTTCCAAGACTGCCTTCCGCGGATATGAAGTCTCCACTGGAATCCTGGAAAGAAACGGCAGTGTAGACCCTGCCACCTATTCCTTGACGGCCGGAGAGATGATCCTGAGCGAAGACCCCATCAGCGGTGCCGTGTATTATTCCTTGCCTGCGGGCTGCAACCCGTTTGAACCGGCGGTAAAGTATGGCCAGAGCTCTTCTCTTAACAAATATTTTAATAAGTGGTTAGTCTTAAGAGATGAACTGGGCAGCGATAACAGTAATATCAAGGCAACGAGTGATAAACTGCCTAGCGGTTGGCAATTCCCTTCTGGTGGTAGCGATGCATCTAATTGGGGCAGAATAATTTTGGGAGCCCCGAAGTCTACCATAACGGTCAATAATGCAACTGTGGCGAATAGTGCATTTGCTTTGGTGTCCGTTACACTTGGTTCTACGAATGCCTACTCAGTTGCTGCAAATACCTATAAGGGTATGGTCGTGCTGCGAGATGGATCTACTATACCTGCAGGATACTTAACCACTGTCGGTTTAGAGTCTAAGTATGCTGATAATCCGCTAACTGAAGTTCAATTCAATGATCTGCTTAAACTAGGTTGCCTTTTTATTCCTGTTTCGGGCTATTATTCGGATACTTTTGGGTGGCGTGACTTGAACAGCTGGTATCAGGAAGGTTATTATTGGTCAGCTACGTTAGAGTCAGCGAATTCGTATTACAACTTCCATTTTAATGACGGGGATATAGCTGTTTCAACCAGGAGTACCGATTCTGATAAACAATATAAAGTCGTCAAACTCGTGAAACCCGTAGTAGACTAAGCTACACATTTGCTTATGATAAACGGCAACCCTCAGATGATTACCTGTAGGTTGCCGTTTTTCTTTGCGTCCACCCATTACGCGTTTTGGGGCCGTAGTGTGTAGTGCCTGGCTTGCGGGAGCCACTCGTTACGCGTTTAGGGGCTGTAGTGTGTAGGGCAAGACGGTGAGGGGCGTCCCGTGTGCAAAACAGGCCCCAAACGCACACCGGAGGTGTAAAATCACGGTCCCGTGTGCGAAATGGGGGGTAAACGCACACCGGAAGCCCAGAATGGGGGAGACCCGGGTCAAAGCCCGGAATGAGGGGCCGGGAGAAGGTTACCGCGCTTTGGTAACAATGGCGGTCATGCCGGGCATGAGGTGCGGATGGGGCTGGAGGTTGGCCTCCAGTCGCACCATTCCGTTTTTCTCCACCACGGGGCTGATGGCCGAGATGCTGGCCTCGTGGGCCTCGGAGGGATAGGCAACGCTGTAGACCAGGATCTTGGTGCCGGGCTCAAACTTCTGGAGCTCGTTTTCCAGCACGTCAAAACAGACCTTCAGGTGTTCGGTGTCCACAATGTAGAAGAGCGGAACGCCGGGGGTGGCGGCGCTGTAGAGGGTGGCGTCAATGCGGCTCACGGCACCCGTGAGGGGAGCGGTGATGGTGCAGTAGGTGAGCTCGTGCTCCAGTTGCTCCAGGGAGGCCTTGGCGGTGTTGTAGCCGCTGTTTACGCGGGCTTGGCGCTTGAGGTCTTCGGGGGCCGAATCCAGGTTGCCCCGCTTGTAGCCCTGGCCCATCAGGATGGCCTGGGCTTCATAATCGGCCTTTTCCAGTTCGGCCTTGTTGCGGTTGATTTTGTCCAGCAACACATCCTGGTTCAAGCGGACCACCACCTCTCCTTTCCGCACCCGCTGGCCCAGCACCAGGTCAAAACTGACAATCTGCTCGGCAATCCTGCTGTACACGGGGACTTCCATAATGGCCTGGATGGTTCCCTTGCTGGAGACACCTTCGGTCTCGATGGTCTGCTGCAGGTTCTGCGCCGCGGCCACCGGCTCTTCCTGGCCGGAAACGGGGGAGCCTTCGGAAACCGGGGAAACCTCGGAAACAGGGGCTGCAGGGACCGAAGAACGGGATTGGCAGGCGGTAAGGGCGGCTGCAAGGGCTATGAGAAGAAGAGACCTATTCATACTGCGTAAGGGTTAGGAGGTGATAGTAAGTGGTCCAGTAACCGGCCAGGGCCGAAAGGTACTGATTATAAGCATCATCCCTGCGGTTCTGCGCCAGGGAGTAGGTGTTGATATCGCAGAGGCCGTTGGCGTAATTCTCGGCCGTCAGTTCGAACACTTCATCGGCCAAGGACACCGCCTCTTCCGTATGGGAGAGCATCTGTTCGTGGGAACGGAGGTTATCCAGGGTGGTGAGCACGTCTTCGGAAAGGGCGCGCTCCACTTCATTCAGGGCCTGTTCTTCGCGCTGTCTCCAGGCGACGGCGGCAGCATGTCCCTTCCGGGCAGCGCCATGGTCCATGAGTGGAATGCTCAAGGTAACGGCGCCCAGCATATAGAACTGAGGGTTCTTAAATGTGCCGAAGAAGTTGGAGTTTAACTGCTGAAGGCCGATATTGAGGTCCACGCCCACTTTGGCGCCCCGCTCCTTGCGGGCCCGCTCCTGCTGCTGAAGGGCTTCGGAAACGGCTGTCTGCTGCTGCTGAAGAGCCGGGCTGTTATTGCGGGCCATCTCCAGGGCATCCTCATTGGTCATAGGGATACCGGGGGTGACTGAGGGGACGGAAAGCCGGGTACCGGCCGGGAAGGCATCGGTGCGGAGATAGGCCGCCAGCGATTCCCGGGCCAGCTGCTCCTCGTTCCGGGCATTCATGAGCGCATTGGCGGCATTGAGCCGCTGCAGTTCCAGTGAGCGGAGCTCTGCCAGGGTGATCATGGCAATGCCGGCTTTCTCCCGGGCAATGGCATACAGGGTGTCGGCCGTCTCTTTGTTGCGCAGGCACATGTCCAGTTTGCCCTGGGCGCAGGCCAGACGGAAGAAGCGGATAGTGGCTTCCTCGGCAATACGGTGGAGCTGGTAGTTCAGTTCTTTCCGCGCAGCCTCCAGCCGCTGATCCTCCACGAGTTTCTCCCAACGGTAGGGATTATAGCCGATAAGGGATTGCTGATAGCCCACACTGAACGGAACGGCCACGATGTCCCGGGGACGGTTGTTGATATCCCGGCCGAAGTATTCGCTCCAAAGGGCCTGGCTCTCCACAAAAGCGTCGCCGCCCCAGCCCGTCACTTTCTGGCTCAGCCTCAATTTAGCGGCCGTTGAGAAGCGGTCGAAGTTGCGCAGGTACACGTAGGGGCGGTCCGGATCGGCGATGATGCGCTGGTAGCCGGGCGTGAAACGGAACTCCAGTTGCGGCTTACGGAGCGCCTGGAACTGAGCGTAATGCTGGGTATTATACTCGAACTGGTAACGGCTCTGGAAAGCCAGGATAGTGCTGTCCTGGGCCAGCCGGATGATTTCATCCAGACTCTGGGCCCTGCTTAGCAGCGGAAAACCGCACAGGAGGACGATGGCGTAAATCCACTTTCTCATACCGTCTGCCGTTTAATGATTTCACTGAACAGGCCGCCCTTGGCCACCAACTCGTCATAGCTGCCTTCTTCGGCCACCCGGCCTCCGTTGAGCACGATGATGCGGTTGCATTCCCGG
>JAEEQI010000053.1 GCA_016285215.1 Bacteroidales bacterium
CCGGGTGGTCACCGGCGACATCATCCGCGTCTACCGCGGAGAAGACCTGCACTACAACGGCTGGCAAACGTCCTCCTTCTGCACCCCCGAGGCCCTCTTCGATACCGGCACACCCTTCGCCGGCTTCCCCGGCTTCCCCTTCCAGGAAGACGCCGGTCTGGAAGTCAAACACTCCCCGGAAGAATCCTACAGGCTTCTCCAAGAAAAAATCCGCAGCCTCGTCCCCGAAGCCACGGATAAACAGATAGCCAAACTCCTGGCCTAATACTCTCTGGGTCCAAAGATATCGGTACCAATGCGCACCATCGTAGCCCCGTGCTTCACCGCAATGGGCCAGTCCCCCGACATTCCTATAGATAAGGTATCAAAGTAAGGCAGGCCGAAAGCTTTGATCTTGTTGAATAGCTTCTCAATACGAGCAAAATCGGATTCAATTCGAGACTCATCCTCAGTATTAGTAGCCATTCCCATTAATCCTCTTACGCGCACATTTGCCAGTTCCGAAGGAGTACCTCCGGAGATGGCTATTATCTCTTCCTCTGAAAAACCTTGTTTAGTTTCTTCGGCCCCCAGGTGTAATTCCAGGAGGATGTCAATTACTTTGTTGTTGGCGGCTCCCCAGGCATTGATGGCTTCGAGAAGGTGCATAGAGTCAACGGACTGCACCAGGGAGGCGTACGGGAGGACCAGTTTGAGCTTGTTGGTCTGGAGATGGCCAATGAAGTGCCACTGGACATCGGCGGGCATCTGCGGGACCTTGGCGGCCAACTCTTGCGGACGGTTTTCTCCAAAGACCCTCTGCCCGGCGTTGTAGGCCTCCATCAGGCGCTCCACAGGGTGAAACTTGGAAACAGCAACGAGCTGCACACCGGACGGTAATGCAGCTCGTAACTGATTAAGTGCTTGGGCAATCATTATCTCTTTTTGCCTTTCTGTTTCTCCATCTCGCGCTGCATACGCTGGGCTTCTTCCAGACGCTGCTGCCACTTGCTCTTGGGGGCGGGCTTGTTTTCGGCCGCCTTTACCTTGGCCACCACCTCTTCGGGGTCTACCACCCACTTGCGGATGATGAAGGTCTCCAGCATAGTGATGAGGTTGCTCAGGAGGTAGTAGTAGCTAAGACCGGAGCTCAGGTTGTTACAGATGAAGAACATCATAATGGGCATCATATAGAGGCTCATTGCCTGCATCATCTTGGCATTGGGATCATTGCCGGGCGTGGTCTGGGTCTGCATGATCTTGGAGTAGAAGAACATAGAGACAGCCATCAGGAGGGCAAACAGGGAGATATGATCCATACCCAGGATGCTGGTACCCCAGGAGATGATGTCGTCGTAGGCGCTCAGGTCTTCGGCCCAGAGGAAGGGCTGCTGACGCAGCTCGATGGAAGCCGGGAAGAAGCGGAACATAGCCCACAGGATAGGCATCTGCAGCAGCATCGGGAGGCAACCTCCCATAGGTGAGACGCCGGCCTTCTTGTACAGGGCCATGGTCTCCTGCTGCTTCTTCATAGCATCCTCCTGCTTGGGATACTTGGCGTTGATCTTCTCCATAAAGGGCTTGAGGGCCTGCATCTTGGCGCTGGAAGAGTAGCTCTTGTAAGCGAACGGCAGAACCACAATCTTGATGAAGATGGTCATCAGGAGAATGATGATACCAAAGTTGGCAATGGACTTGTGCAGCCAGTCAAACAGCGGGATAATCACGTACTTGGTGAACACGCCGATGATCTTACCACCCAGCGGAATCACCTTTTCGTAAGAGTGTCCGTATGCCTTGAGACCGCGGTAGCTGTTGGGGCCGAAGTAGAACTCGAAGGGTACGTCAATACGCTCTGCTCCGCGGATATTGTCCAGGGAAGCGCGCATAGAGGCGCTGCAGTTCATAAGGTCGTGGGAGGCGTCCTCCTTGGGAACAAAGTCAATGGAGAACTCGCCGAAGCTGAAGTTACCGGGAGCGCGCATAATGGCGCTGAAGAACTGCTGCTGGAAGGCGAACCACTCGATATTGTTGGAGAAACGCTTGTTGCCCTTTCGGCCGTTACCGATATTGGCGGGCTTGTTGTCGTCCGGGAAATAGTAGTTGAGACGGGAATACTGGGTCTCGTTCTTGTAGCCCTTCTCCATACGCTGGATGGTGGCATCAAAGTGCACGTCCACGCTGCCGGAGTTACGTTGGAAGTTCATACCCACCAGCGAGAGGGTCTCGTTCACGGAGTAGGAATCCTTGAGGAGGGTGTAGGTCTGCTCAATGTAACCGCCGGTCTGCAGGGGCAGACGCATCACCACCGTGCTGTCCGAAGAAGCCTCCGGAATGTACTGGAAGGTGAATTTGCGGGTATCGATGGCCGAAGGGGCATAAACCACATAACCCAGCTCGGTCTTACCGGCTTGAAGCAGGTAGAGAGGGTCTTTGCTGTAGGTGAGGTAATCCTTCACCATCACGGAGTACGGCTGGGCACCCTTGGTGGTGAACACAACTTCCAGCTTGTCGTTGGACAGGGTGATGAGCTTCTCCTCAGCGCGGGCAGCAAGGTTCAGGAGGGAGTCCGAATACACGGGGGCGGCGGGAGCCACTACCTCGTGGGACAGGGAGTCTGCCACGGCAGCTTCCTGGGGATGTTGGGCCCTCCAGATGCTGTCCTGCTGGAACTGGGCGTAGGCCTCGGCTGCAGCTATGGAATCCAGCTGCGCCTGATACTCTTGCTGTTTTTTAACTTGACGGCTCTGGTACCCAAAGAAGCCCACCATAATGAGGGCTATGAGTACAAAGCCAATGATTGAATTCTTGTCCATAAATTACTGCTCGTTCTCCTCTGCTTCTTTTGCTCTGATCTGGGCCTTGAGGTCCTCCAGTTTGGCCTTGGCGGCGTCAATGCGCTCCTGCATCTGAGCCTTGAGCTTCTCTGCACCCTTGGAAAGGCCAAAGAAGCCAATGTTGTTCTCGTAGGTCTGGATCTCCTGCTGGAGCTGGGAGAACTGCTCCTTGAGCTTGTCCTTCTCGGTCATCGGACGACGATCGCCTCCGCGGGCACCGCCGCGCTCATTCCTGCGGGGACCGCGGGAACCAAAGTCCGGGAACTTGGCCTGCATAACCTCGCGGTATTCGGCCTGGATCTTTTCCTTCTCCTTGAACGGCACAAAGCCAATCTCCTGCCACTTGGCGGCGAAGTCCTTGGCGGCGGCTGCATCGGTCTCTGCGTCTACGGGAACGTAGGCCTTGATGGACTCGATGAGGGCCTTCTTGGCGGCCAGGTTGGCACCCAGGCTGCCGGGGCCGTCGGGACGGTTGTCACGGGCGGTGAAGAAGGCGTCGCAGGCACCGCGGAAACGCTTCCAGATCTGCTCGCTCTTCTTGCGGGGCACGGCGCCAATTTCCTTCCACTGCTTCTGCAGCTCAATGAAACGGTCGCTGGTGGCCTTCCAGTCGGTGCTGTCCTTGAGGGACTCGGCCTCTTCGATGATGGCCATCTTCTTGGCCAGGTTCTCGTTCATAGAGTCCTTGAACTCGGTGAAGGAGGCACGCTTGCGCTCGAAGAACTTGTCGCAGGCGGCGCGGAAACGGTCGTAGACCTTCTGGTTCTCCTTGCGGGTGGCAAAACCAATGGTGCGCCACTTGGCCTGAATCTCTTCAATCTGCTTGCTCAGGGCGTTCCACTCAGTGGAGGAGGTGATTTCCTTATTGGCAATGGCTTCCACTTCTTCGCAGAGAGCCTGCTTGGCTTCCAGGTTCTGGGCCTGCTGCTCCTTAAGGCCTTCGAAGTGGGCCTGGTAACGCTTGTTGATCACGGAAGTGGCGGCGCGGAAACGCTCCCAAATCTCGTCTCTGAACTCCTTGGCCACGGGACCCAGGTCTTTCCACTGCTCGTGGAGCTTCTGCAGTTCCTTGAAGGACTCAACCACATCTTCGTCCTGGGCCAGGGCTTCGGCCTGCTCGCAGAAAGCGGTCTTGGCCTCGAGGTTCTTCTTGAAGTCCAGGTCGCGGAGCTCACGGTTGATGTCCACGAGGTCGTAGAACTTGGTCACGTGCAGCTGATACGTGTCGTTGATGTCACGGAAGTTCTGCTGAGGAACGGGACCAATCTCACGCCAGCGGTTCTGGATGTCGCGGAACTTGGGGAAGGCGTCCTTCATATCGCCGGGCTCTTCCACCAGGGCCTTGAGCTCTTCAATGATGGCCTGCTTCTTCTGGAGGTTCTCCTCACGCTGGGCATCCTGCTCCTTATTATACTCTGCGCGCTCTTTCTTATAGGCCATATAGATGGACTTGAAACCGGCCTCAATGGCGGCGAAGGGGCTCACGGGGCCGCTCTGCATAGGAACGGTGGCCTCCTCAACGGTATTCTCGTCGGGTTCTTCCACGGCGGCGTCTTCGCCGGCTTCGGCCTTTTCTCTGGAAAGGCGCTTATAGAAGGCCGATTTGATGGCTTCGGCCTCCTTGGACCGCTTCATACGGTCTACGCTTACACTTAAATCCTGGAACAGGTCGGCCAGCTCTGCAAGGGTCTTTTCTCCGTAGTTCACTACTACTTCCTTCACTTCGTCGGCTACCTCTACGGCTTTGTCGGCCACGGCGGCTACGGCGTCCTTCACTTCTTCCTTGACGGCTTCCACAATGGGAGTTTCCTGTTCCTGCTTGGCTACATCTGCGGTTTCTTCTACCACAGGCTTAATTTCTTCACTCATAGTATTTAGTTTTATATTAGCTTACAAATGTATAAATATTCTCTTACTTTTCCAACAGGCCGGGCCGACGCTCTTTGGTACGTGCCAGGGCCTGCTCGTCCTGCCAGGCCTGGATAATCTTGGGATTGCCGCACAGAAGCACGTCAGGCACCTTCCAGCCGTTGAATTCGGCCGGGCGGGTGTACACCGGAGGAGACACCAGACCGTCCTGGAAAGAGTCGCTAAGGGCCGAAGTTTCATCGGTCAGCACACCAGGCACCAGGCGGATGATGCTGTCGGCCAGCAGGGCCGCAGGGATCTCTCCCCCGCTCACCACAAAGTCTCCCACGGAAATCTCACGGGTGACCAGGTGCTCGCGGATGCGCTCGTCAATGCCCTTGTAGTGACCGCAGAGAATGATGATGTTCTCCTTGAGACTGAGCTCGTTAGCTATGCCCTGGGTCAGGATTTCCCCGTCCGGGGCCATATAGATAACCTCGTCGTAATGCCTTTGGGCCTGTAAATCCTTGATGCAGTTGTACACCGGTTCCACCATCATTACCATACCGGCGTCTCCGCCGTAGGAATAATCGTCCACCGTCTGGCGCGAACCCAGTCCGTACTTTCTTAAATCGTGGATGTGAATCTCTGCCAGGCCCTTCTTTACGGCCCGGGCCGGGATGGAATAGCTGAGGGGACTCTCCAACAGTTCAGGCACCACGCTGATGATATCGATTCTAAGCATACTAACGCAGGTTAAGACTGCAAAAATACGAAAAAATATCCTTATCTTTGCGCCCACAACCGCATACCCTATGTATTCTCTTCGTGAACTGTATAAAATAGGAAAAGGCCCGTCCTCATCCCATACTATGGGCCCCAACAACGCCGCCCGCATTTTCGCAGAGCGCCATACGGACGCCGCCCGCTTCGAGGTCACCCTCTACGGCTCCCTGGCCGCCACCGGCAAGGGGCATATGACGGACGTTGCCATCCTGGAAGTTCTGGAGCCCATCGGCCCGGTCAAGATCAACTGGGAACCATCCCGCTTCCTGGATTATCACCCTAACGGTATGCTGTTCAAGGCTTTTGGGGCCGATGACACCGTCCAGGAAGAGTGGACCGTCTTCTCCATCGGAGGCGGCGCCCTTTCCGAAGGACCGGGCAAAGAGATGAGCAAGTCCGGAGAAGTGTACGACCTCAACACCCTCAACGAGATTGTAGAATGGTGCGACGCCAGCGGCCGGGCCATCTGGGAATACGTAGAAATGTGCGAAGGTCCCGAGATTTGGGACTACCTCCAGGAGATTTGGGAAGCTATGAAGGCCTCCGTGATCCGCGGTCTCAACAACGAAGGCCGTCTCCCCGGACCCCTCAACCTCTCCCGCAAAGCCAGCAAGTACCACGTCAAGGCCCTGGGCTACCAGCCCAACCTCCGCTCCCGCGGTCTGGTCTTCGCCTACGCCCTGGCCGTGAGTGAAGAGAACGCCTCCGGCGGTACCATCGTCACCGCCCCCACCTGCGGCTCTTCCGGCGTCATCCCCGGTGTCCTGTACCACCTGTCCACAGGCCACGCCTTCACCGACACCAAGATCCTTCGCGCCCTGGCCACTGCCGGTATCATTGGCAACGTAGTCAAGCAGAATGCATCCATCTCCGGGGCCGAGGTAGGTTGCCAAGGTGAGGTAGGAGTAGCCTGCGCAATGGCCTCCGGTGCCGCCTGCCAGCTCTTTGGCGGAAGCCCCTACCAGGTAGAATACGCGGCCGAAATGGGTCTCGAACACCACCTCGGAATGACCTGTGACCCCATCTGCGGTCTGGTCCAGATCCCCTGTATCGAGCGCAATGCCTTTGCCGCCACCCGCGCCCTGGACTCCAACATCTACTCCACCTTCTCCGACGGCCGTCACCGCATCTCCTTCGACCACGTGGTAGAAGTGATGAAACAAACCGGTCACGACCTCCCCTCCCTCTACAAGGAAACCTCCGCCGGCGGCCTAGCCCTCAAATACTTACAGAAATAGAGGTTCCCTCCAGGGAGAGCCTCCTGAAGGTACGGACCTTCGGTCCTATCCCTCCCACCGCTTCACGGCGGGCCCCTCCCATTCACGAGCCATGGGCGGCTACGCCTTCAGGAGGCTCTCCCTTCCGGTCACTAATAAAGGATAAACCACAAAGATCCCACCTGGATTAACCAATTTCCTCCGGATTCCTCAATTCCCGTGTGCAAAAAAGGGGTAAAACACACACCGGAGGCCCTTTGTTTGTAGTGTTTTTTCACTACAAACAAAGCCCGCATCACTGCGGGCTTTGTTTGGTTAGTTAGTAGTGTATTCTTACCTTTAAGAAGAAGGTTAATTAGTTGGTTAGAAAAAGCGTTTCGTCTAGGAAAAGGAGCTTTCACCCGTTTTCCTCATGCAAAGGTAGTACAAAAATTTATTCTTACAAATTTTTTTAAACAAATTTTTGGTAAATAAATTTTTTTAAAAACTAAACCTTATTTTTAATACGAAGTTTCGGGGAGCCTGGGGATAGACACCCACCCCGGAATAGAGGGTTCCATCGTCTTTGGAAATGCTTTCCCAACGCCATCCGGAGGCATAATACATATGATTGAGGAGGTTATGCACAAAGAGGCCAACGCTAAGATTGCCGGGACCCAGACGAAACGTTTTCTGTATATTGGCATTCATCACAAAATACTGAGGAACAGCCATTTCTTCTCTCATTGAGTTATCCAGATACTGCTTACCCACGTACTTTCCGTCCACGGAGAGAGAAAGACCAGTCAAAGGCATAAAGGTGAGCTGAAGCATTCCAATGGTGGAAGGCGACATAAGCATAGTGGTCTTTCCGTAGTGGATGGGAACTGTGCCGGAATAGTCGTCGTACGGTACGTAGGAGGTATAATCCGCAATCTGGTTCATAGAGAGGGTGAGGTTGCCATCGGCCCTCATCCAGCGGAGCGGCTGCCAGGCGGCTTCCAGCTCCACACCCCGGCGCCAGGCCCTGGAGACATTCTCCTTGATGGCGTAGCCGGCGGTGGATAATCGGCCCGTTTCCAGGAGCATATCCTTGTATTCCATAGCGTAGAGATTGGCCGAAGCCTGGAAGCGGGGGCCCTCATAGCGATAGCCCAGCTCCAGGTCCAGCATAGCCTCGGGCTGGATGGGCGTTCCTTCGCCCTTGATGTTCTCCTTGATGTCGGAACGGCCGGGCTCGCGATGGCCAATGGCGGCCGAAAGATAGATCTTATTGGCCCCAAAGGCAGCCGTAACACCTGCACGGGGGTTGAAGAAATTCCACACCTGGCGGTAATTCATCACATCCTCGGGGGCGGCTCCGTACTCCAGCCAGTCGTCATCGGGGCCTTCCATAGTATAATGGATGGTGCGGTACTGCAGCTCCGTATAGGCCGTGAGCCATTCCAGCGGGCGGTATTCGGCCCTTACAAATGCGCTGGCCTCTTTCTTGACGCCAATATTGTTGTACCAGTTGTCCTTGGGATAATCTCCCGACAGGGCCTTGACCCAGAGAATCTCTCCCCAGTGACCGCCGGAGTAGTGCGACAGATTCACACCGCCGTTGATGTCCAGCCGATCCATCCGGTAACGGAGCGTAGACTGCGCCGTCCAGAGGTTGTTGTCCATCTTCTTCTGATAGGTCATATCACTGCGGGAAACGCCCTGGTCGGTGGGAAGGCCGTAATTCTTGAGTTTCTTGTTTACCTTATAATACTCATCATAGCCGTCACCGCGGGTGTAGTTGGCCGTGGCCGACAGAGTAAGCGCATCGGTAAAGGCGTGCGTATACTGCAGCTGCACGTGGTGCTGGGCGTAGTTATCGGTCTGGTTGTCGTAGTAATAGACATTGCCCAGGTCATCGTAGTACTCCCCTGCTCCGTTATAGGTGCGGTCCTTGGCATACTGGTCCAGGTCAATGCCGTCCCAGGTGATGCCACTGCGCTGCCGGCCCATCAGGTAGGTCAGGCGGAGGGAGTTGCGGCGGCCCAGCCAGCCCAGCACGGCAAAAGCACTCTGCGCCTGCACAAAGGCGTTGCGGATGTACCCGTTGGTGGTGTTCTGGGTAAAGGCGGCCGAAGCATAGAGCCCCTTCCGGGTGCGGCCGGTAGAAGCGGCCAGCGTGGTAATGAAGGTATTGTAGGAACCGGCACTGAAGCTTACATCGGCCCAGGGGTCCGGCGTCACAAAAGCCGTATTCATATTGATGCTGGCGCCAAAGGCACCGGCACCGGAGGCCGAAGTTCCCAGACCGCGCTGCACCTGCACGCTGGAAAGCATAGAGGCCAGCGACGGGATGTTGAGCCAGAAGACCTCCTGGCTCTCGGCATCGTTGAGCGTGATGCCGTTGAGCGTCACATTAATCTGCGAACCCTTGGAGCCGCGGATGGTCATAGCCGTACTCCCCAGGCCCGTACCGCCCTCACTGGTGGTCACCACCGAAGGCAGCAGCCCCAGCGTCTGAGGCAGCGAATGCATAGGATTGGACCGCTCCAGAGCGTCTTTTCCTACATTCTCATAAGTTACGGGAGTGTTTTTACCGGCACGACTGGCCGACACAATCACGGAGTCCAAACGCTCCGTCTTCTCCTGCGCCTGTGCGCAGAGACACAGCACACTCAGTGCTGAAAACAAGAAAGTTTTCTTCATTTTTTCCTTACGACGGTATCAACCGTATCAAGTTCAAAGGGTATAATCTCAGAGGCCGCAAAGCCTCACCCCTAAATATTATTTAACTATCTCTATCTGATAGAGCTTAGGCCAGTTCTTTCCGGTTACGTAGATTTTGCCGGCGGCGTCCACGGCAATGCCGTTGAGAACGTCCGTTGCAGAGGTCCAGAGTTCGTCCGGGAGGAGCCCGGTGCAATCTATCATACCTTCTACTTTACCGGAGGTGGGATTGATAATGGCAATGGAATCCGTGAGGTACACGTTTGCCCAAATCTTTCCGTTAATCCATTCGAGTTCGTTAAGGTTCTTCAGGGGACGGCCGTTATAGGTTACCGCCAGCTTTTTCTGCATCTTCAGGTCCTTGTCCAGGAAGTACAGGTTGGCCGAACCGTCGCTGGCAATGAGCTGCTTGCCGTCCGTGGTGAGGCCCCATCCCTCGCGGGGATAGCTTACCGTCTTCTTGTATTCCAGCGTCTTGGCATCGTAAATGAAGGCCACCTTGTTGGTCCAGGTAAGGATGTACAGGTTGCCTCCCAGGATCACCGATCCTTCTGCAAAGTACTTGGAATTGAGCTTCTTGTTCTGGATGGGCTTGCCGGTCTTGAGGTCCACGGTACGGATGGAGCTGGTGCCGTACTGGCCCGTGGTCTCATACAGGGTACCGTTGTTAAAAAACAAACCCTGGGTGTAGGCTGCCATATCGTGGGGGTAGTCCTTCACCACTTTGAACTTGTACTGCGTAACCTGGGCCTGGGAGCAGGCGCAGAGCAGAACCGCTATCAAGAATACACCTAAACGTCTCATAGGAACGCAAAGATAATACTTATTTCCCTTCCAACCAAGCCAGATTGAATCTATAATGCACCCGGCTGCTCAGAAGATGAATCACGCCGTCGGGACTCTGGGTGCAGGCCAGGTAGCCCTTGGGCTCGGCGTGCTTGGCATCCAGGGTAAACGTCCCCGTCCAGGCACCGCCATCCAGCACCCGCTTCTTTCCATCGGTCAGCAGCTTCTGCACGGGCCAGGATTCACCTTCGTCATAGCTCAAAGCAACAAACAGGCCATCAGGGCCGAAGGAGCAGAGCATCAGAGGTCCCTCCTGCAGTCTCTTAAGCACCAGCCGCTGCCCGGAGCCGATGGGCGGAAACTCCGTAGCACTGTACGTCCAGGTATAACCGCCATCCTCCGAAATACTGCAGGGCATCTTTCCGTCAATGGCATTACCCCGGCCGAAAGCCATCAGCCGGCCATCCTTCAGCTCCACAATGCCGGCGTGAATACCTTTAATAATGCTTCCGGTATCTTCCCAGGTCTGTCCCCCGTCCTTGGATACGTGCAGAGCCGTTCCCGCTTCTCCGTCCGGGCCGGCATCGCAGCAAAGGAGAATGCGGCCGTCCCGGGTCACAATGGGACCGGCAATCACCTGGTGCCGCACCTCGTGTTCCGGTTCAATATAATGCAGGGGGCCCCACAGCGTCTCGAGGCTCTTCAAACGCCTTATAGCCAGGGCCAGATCTTTCCACTCACCGGCATCCCCCACGCCCTGGAAATGCAGGAGGTCCCCATTCCCCAGGGTAAGCAGCGCGCTGCCGGTCATATTGCGGTCCGGCACCTTGCAGAACAGCGTGGCAGGACTCCAGGACTCGCCGTTAAAAATAGACTGCAGCACCACCATCTCGCGGCCGGCCTCGGCATCGGTAGAGAACCAGATGGCCAGCAGACCGCCGCCCGGCAGCCAGGTCACCGCCGGCTGGTGGTTATGGGCATAGAACGGAGTACCGTCCTCCGGAGCAATTACATAAGGGATGGGCTCGGCAAAATGCACCTTTTGGTGTGCGTTTTGGGGCGTTTTCGCATACGGGAGCCCGGTTTCATCGTCCGCGTGTGCATCGGGGGCCGATTTTGCATACGGCGCTTCCACTATGCGGAAGCCCAGCAGCACGGAACGGTCTCCCTGGAGCGAGCCGCTGCGGTTGGCGCTGCGCAGAAACTGAACGGGTGTATTGTGGCTGCCGCCGCGAACGGCTTTGGAATCATAATCGTAATTATTGCTGCACCACTCCTCCACGTTGCCGTGCATATCGTACATGCCCCAGGCATTGGGGGCGAACTGGGCCACCTGCAAAGACACCGGCTCCTTGAAACGGGTGTTTTCCTGCACTTTCCACTGATCCTCCGGGAAAGTATCGCCCGTATTATAAGCGGTAGTGGTACCCGCCCGGCAGGCGTACTCCCATTCGGCCTCGGTGGGAAGGCGGAAGTTTCGGCCCGTCTTTTCAGACAGCCAGTTGCAGTACGAGGTAGCCTCTATCCAGGAGACCATAACCACCGCCTCGTCATCGGCCTGCGAAAAGCCGTTATGACCACGCAGCTCCTTGTGGGTAGGGTCATACGCCTCGTACTGGGCGTTGGTGATTTCCGTGGCGCTCATCTTGAAAGCGGGCAGCGTGACTTCCTGAAGCGGAGCCTCGTCCCACTCCGGCATAGACGGATTCTCACTTCCCATCCGGAAACTGCCGGCCGGAATTTCCACCATAGTGGGCACAGGAACCTGGGTGCAGGCCACCAGAAGTCCCAAAAGTAAAAAAGAGTGTTTCAAAATGGTCAATTGTTTTCTTTCCTGTTCGCTTAACACATCAAAGATAGGGATTATTCCGCAGAAATGTGTACCTTTGTGCGCTTTAAACAATACGATAATAATTAAATACGCAATATTATGATCAAAGTAGACGTAAAAGGTTGCGAGTCCTTTGTGGATTCTGCCAAGTATCACGAGTATGTAGATAAGGCCCTGGATGCCTTCGACGTGCTCAAGAACGAAAACGGTGCCGGTAACGATTTCCTGGGTTGGAAGAAACTCCCCCGCTACATCACCGACCGTGAGCTTCACGATTACGAGGCCATCCGCGACAAGTGGACCCGCAAAGGTGTAGACCTGGTGATTGCCATCGGTATCGGCGGCAGCTATCTGGGCGCCAAGTGTGTGATGGAGGCCCTGAGCCACAACTTTGCCAAGCAGCTCAAGCGCAAAGAAGGCATTGAGGTGGTCTTCGCCGGCAACAACCTCTCCGAGGAATACCTGGCCGAACTGATGGACCTGGCCGCAGAGCGTAACGTAGCCTGCATCGTCATCTCCAAGAGCGGTACCACTACCGAGCCCGCCGTTGCCTTCCGTATTGTGAAGCAGCACATCGAGGCCCGCTACGGCAAGGAAGAAGCAGCCGACCGCATTGTGGCCATCACCGACGCCGCCAAAGGCGCTCTCAAGACCCTGGCCACCCAGGAGAACTACGACACCTTTGTAGTGCCCGATAACGTGGGCGGCCGTTTCTCCGTGCTCACTCCCGTGGGTCTGCTGCCCATCTGCGTAGCCGGTTACGACGTTCGCGCTCTGGTAGAAGGCGCCCTGGATGCCTGCACGGGCCTGGGAATCAAGTCCGATAAGAACCCCGCCATCATCTACGCCGCCATGCGTAACTACCTCAATGCAGAGCTGGGCAAGAGCACCGAGATTCTGGTGAACTACAACCCCAAGCTCACCTTCGTGGCCGAATGGTGGAAGCAGCTCTACGGCGAGTCCGAGGGTAAGGACGGCAAGGGTATCTTCCCCGCCAGCGTGAACAACACGGCCGACCTCCACTCGATGGGTCAGTTCATCCAGGAAGGCAGCCGCGTCATGTTTGAGACCGTCCTGCACGTGGAGAACGCCCAGCGCAGTGTGGTCATCGAGTCCGACAACCAGAACCTGGACCAGCTCAACTTCCTGGCCGGTAAGCACGTGGAGTACTGCAACCACATGGCCGAACTGGGAACCCAGCTGGCTCACATTGACGGTGGCGTTCCCCAGATGGCCGTGAACATGGAGAAGGTAGACGCCTTCAACCTGGGCGGTCTGCTCTACTTCTTCGAGTTCGCCTGCGGCATCAGCGCTTACATTCTGGGTGTGAATCCGTTCAACCAGCCCGGTGTAGAGGCCTACAAG
>JAEEQI010000054.1 GCA_016285215.1 Bacteroidales bacterium
GAAACCGACTACGATGAATATATGTCCAAGCTGGAGTTCAAGCCCGAGTGGCTGAGTCCTCCGCACGAGAACGTGGATGAAGAACTTATGAAGCGTGCCCACGCCGACGGTATGAAGGTGGTAACCTGGACCGTGGACGACAAGGACGAAATGCGCCGTCTCATTGGCCTGGGTGTAGAAGGAATCATTTCCAATTATCCCGACCGCCTGCTGGATGTGGTCAAGGAATATTAGCCTTATGAAGAAACTTAGTCTGTTGCTCCTGCTGGTGCTGTGCGCCGGCAGGATGCTTCCGTCCTATGCCTGCACCAATGTGATTGTGGGCAAGGCGGCATCGGCCGATGGTTCGGTCTTTTGCACGTACAACTGCGACACTTTTGGCTATACCGGCTGGCTCACGTCGTCACCGGCCGGGGCGCACGCTCCCGGAGAAAAGATAGCCATCCGCCATTTCTGGCATGGGGGAGAGATCCGCGGTTACGTGGATCAGGTTCCCTATACCTATAATGTAATGGGCTATATGAACGAGCACCAGCTCACCATCTTCGAGACCACTTTTGGAGGCCGAAAGGAACTGGTGAACCCCGAGGGCATCCTGGGCTACGACAACCTGATGCAGCTGGCCCTGCAGCGCTGTACTTCGGCCCGCGAAGCCATCCTGGAGATGGGGCGGCTGGCCAACGAGTATGGCTACTTCGAAAGCGGCGAGACTTTCTCCGTCTGCGACAAGGAGGAAGCCTGGATGATGGACCTCATTGGCAAAGGCCCGGGCCGAAAAGGGGCCGTCTGGGTGGCCGTGCGCATTCCCGACGACTGTATGACGGCCCACGCCAACCACAGCCGCATCCGCACCTTTCCGCAGCACAACCCCGACGTGTGCCTGTACAGCCCCGACGTTATCTCCTTTGCCCGTGAGATGGGTTACTACAGCGGCAAGGACAAGGATTTCAGCTTCCGCGACGCCTACTGCCCGCTGGAGTTTGTGAATATGCGCCTTTGCGAGCCGCGCGTGTGGAGTGTCTTCCGGCACCACGCGGATCCGGAGTATATGGACAGTTTCCTGCCTTATTTGAACGGCCAGTTTGACGTTTGCGATGAGCTTCCGCTGTGGATCAAGCCCGACAAGCCGCTCACGCTGCAGGATGTGATGGCCGATATGCGGGACCACTATGAAGGGACGCCGCTGGATATGACGGCCGATATGAGTGCAGGTCCCTGGAGTTCTCCGTACAGGCCCCGCGCCAAGGGATTTACCTCCGGAGGCAGGAAGTACTTCCGTGAGCGTCCCATTTCCACCCAGCAGGCGGGCTTTTCCGTGGTGGCACAGATGCGCTCCTGGCTGCCCGATGAAGTGGGCGGGGTGTACTGGTTCAACTGCGATGAGCCTTCGGCCATTGCCTATGTGCCGGTCTATGCCGGCGTCAGGAGAATCCCGGATGCATTCAGGGCCGAGCATAACCAAAACGGAGTCTTTGATGAGGAAGGGGCGTTCTGGCTGTGCAACTGGGTGGCCAATATGGTCTATCCGCGCTGGAGTGCGCTGGTAGGGGATCTGGTGACGGCCCGGGAAGAACTGGAGTCCGATTTCCAGGGACGTCAGAAGGAGATAGAAGAGAAAATCCGGTCCCTAACGCCCCAGGAGCGGGTTTCTTACCTTGAAAATGTTACTTTTTCCTGCGTTGAAACAATGATGTTACGCTGGAAAAAACTGGCTCATTTGCTCATTGTAAAGTACAATGATGAGCCCGGATCGTGGGACCAGCCATTCTATGATGCCGTCGTCCAACAGACAGGGGATCGCTATCTGGTTCCAGGACAATGAATTAGTCTTTTGTCCTTTTGATTTTTGTTTAAATCCTTGCGTATTTGTTCAAATTGGCCTAATTTTGTCTTCCATTTTTGCACTAAAAACTAAAATCGAAACCTAAATTTTAAACACTTTATATTCTTATTTCATTAATTTAACCAACCACTATGATTTCCAAAAAACTGTTCGGTTTTGCCGCCGCACTTATGTGCCTTGTGGTAACCGTCTCGGCGCAAGCCCAGAATCTGACAGTGCGTGGAACCGTGAGTGATGCTATGGGACCTGTCGCTGGTGCCGTAGTGCTCTCCGGTAGTGCCAACGCAGTCACGGACATTGATGGTAACTACACCATTACCGTTCCGTCCAACGCAGTCCTCGAGGTTTCCTGCCTGGGTTACACCACCCAGCAGGTGAACGTGAACGGTCGCACAACCATCAACATCGTCCTCGTGGAAGATGCCGAATTACTTCATGAAGCCGTTGCCCTCGGTTACGGTGCCCAGACCAAGAAGAAGGACCTGTCCGCTTCTGTGGGTATCGTGAACAACGCCGAAGAGCTGGCCTCCCGTCCGGTTACCTCCACGGAGGGCATGCTCCAGGGCCAGATCCCGGGCGTGACGATCTCTGCCAACGGCGGTTCTCCGGATTCCACGCCCCAGGTCATTATCCGTGGCCAGGGCTCCCGTAACGGAGACTCCGTGCTGTGGGTAGTAGACGGCGTTCCCGGCGCTCCCATCACCTCCATGAACGATATCGAGAACATCGTCGTTTTGAAGGACGCTGCCTCTGCCGCTATCTACGGTGCCACTTCCGGTGCCGGCGGCGTTATCCTGGTAACCACCAAGAAGGGCTCCCAGGGCATCCATGTAGAGTACAATCTCGTGACTGGTGCCAATGTGGCTTCCAATCTTCCCCAGTCGCTGAACGCTCAGCAGGAGATTGAGATGCGCAAGATCTCCTATGCCAACGCCGGCCTTACCCTGCCTACCGGCTGGGATACCAACGTGAACCCCTGGGTGGGAACCACCCGCACCAACTGGATGGATGAGATCTTCCGCACGGCTTTCTATCAGCGTCATGGCCTCACCCTCAATTATGGTAGCGACAAGCTCAAGAGCCGTCTGACCTTCAGCTATCAGGACAACCCCGGTGTCCTGGTGGGTACGTTCAAGAAAGAGCTGGGTGTCCGCTACAACGGAGAGTACCAGCTGAACAAGTACATCAAGATCACGGAGGACCTCTCCTACGGTAACGTGAGCAGCCGCGGTACCAACACCAGCAGCGCTTACAGCGGTTCCATCCTTTCCGCTATCTACATGCCTCAGAGTGCAGAAGCCTATGCTACTGCCGGTCCTTACGCCGGTTCTTACGGCGGTACCGTGACCGAGGATCCCGCCTACATTGCCAAGTACGGCAGCAACTTTGCCGATATCCACGGTGATGCCATCAACCCGCTCCGCCTCCTGCTGGCCGATACCCGTTACGACCACACCACCAAGTTCTGGACCACCACGGGCCTTGAGATTGCCAACATCGTGAAGGGTCTCAAGTTCAATTCCAAGTTCACCTACAACAACTCCCAGTGGCTGTACAAGAACTTCAATCCCAAGCGTCCCGAGATTGGTAAGCCCGCTCTGGACAACAAGCTCAAGTGGATCACCAGCCGCGACGAAGAGTGGCGCACGGAAAACACCCTCACCTTTGACCGTACCTTCGGCAAGCACACGGTGGGCGCTCTCCTCTCTACTACGGCCAACCGTTCCTGGGGCCGCGGCTTCTCCCTCGTGGGTAAAGACTTCGAGGATGAATCCGAAGCTCTCCAGTATATCGCCTTCGCCGGTACCGTTACCGCGGGTGACAACGACACCAAGGGTGACTGGTACACCGGTGACGATGCCAACGTGGCTTTCATTGCCCGTGGCTCCTACAGCTATGACGACCGCTACTTTGTGACCGCATCCTGGCGCCGTGACTATGCCGGCCGCCTGCCCAAGGGTCACAACAAGGGTGACTTCCCGGCCGTGACCGGTGCCTGGAAGATTTCCAGCGAGCCTTTCTTCCCCCAGACCGACGCCATCAGCCTCCTCAAGCTCCGTGCTTCCTGGGGTCGCGTAGGTAACCTGGGTTCCATCGGCCTCAACTACAAGAGCGCCAACCTGAGCAGCAGCAACTGGAATGAGTCTGCTATCTACGGTGTGGAAACCGGTGCCCAGTATGGTACTTTCTGGTTCCCCCAGAAGGCTGTGAACCAGCTTCTGACCTGGGAAACCTCCGAGCAGTTTGATGGTGGTATTGACGTGGATCTCTTCCGCGACCGCCTCTCCCTGTCCGTTGACTACTACAACAAGCGCACGTTCAACCTGATCCAGGACCAGACCATGGGCTGGCCCCAGACCATCGGCCTGGATGCCATGAAGGTGAACCAGGGTGAAATCCGCAACACCGGTGTCGAGTTCCTGGCCAACTGGAAAGACAAGATCGGTAAGGATTTCAACTACTATGTAACGGGTAACTTCGCTTACAACCACAACGCGGTGATTTCCACCGGCGTTCTGGACGAGGATGGCAACGCCGGTAAGTGGACCGGCGGCGGAGACTTCCGTATGATGCCCTGGATCTATCAGTCCGAGGCCGGCCAGCCTTTGAATTCCTTCTATGTGATCAAGACCGACGGCATCTTCCAGAGCGAAGAAGACGTTTACGACCACGTGAAGGACGGTAAGCTCATCCAGCCCGCTGCCCAGGCCGGTGACCTCCGCTTTGTGGATGCCAACGGTGACGGCAAGATTGACGACAACGACCGTCAGTATGTAGGTTCCGCCATGCCCAAGTACACCTTTGCCCTGAGCGCTGGCTTCAACTACAAGAACTTCAACTTCTCCATGATGTGGCAGGGTGTTGCCGGCAACAAGATTGCCTATGTGGGTAAGCAGATGATCCTGGGCGATGTGGAAGGTAACTTCAACCGCAGCGTGGAGATCCTGAATGCCTGGAGCCCCACCAACACCGGTTCCTCCATCCCTCGTCTGAGCAAGAACGACCCCAACGGTAACTTCTCCACTCCTTCCGACTGGTACATCGAGGACGGTTCCTATCTCCGTCTCAAGAACGTAACCATCGGCTACGACTTCACCTCCCTCCTTCGCAAGTGCAAGCACTTCAACGATCGCGGAAGCTCCCTGAACGTGTACTTCAGCGGTGAGAACCTTCTTACCATCACCAAGTACTCCGGTATGGATCCCGAAGTGGGCGGCTGGGACGGCCTCATGTACCCGGTTTCCCGCGTGTTCGCCTTTGGTGTAAAACTGACCTACTAATACGAGCATGATTATGAAAAAGTATATTGTTATCACTGCTATTGCCCTTGGCGCTCTGAGCGCAGCATCCTGCGAAAAGTTCCTGGATGTCCAGACTCAGGGTTATCCTACCCAGGACCAGTTCTTCCAGAACGACCAGCAGGCCATTGACGCCGTGGACGGCTGCTATGCCCGCCTTCCTCAGGAAGCCGTACTGGGCCGTGAAATCTATTGGGAGCAGGCTTGCGCCAACGATATCGTGTGGGGCCGTACCCGCAGCTATCCTACGCTGGCCACTCTTAACTATACCGGTGACGAGAGCCCTCTTCGCGGTGTCTTTGAGAAAGCCTACAAAGAAGGTATGAACCGTTGCAACTGGGTCATCCAGCAGCTCCTCCTCAAGGCGGACGAGACTTCTCTTACCGCTATTGAAACCCGCAGCCTGGGCGAGGCTTATTTCCTCCGCGCCTACTGGCACTTCCTCATTGCCTACCGTTACGGTACCAAGGACCTGGGTGTTCCCTTCGTGGCGTACGAAGATGTGGAAGGTGGATACAACAACGAGATTCCTGCCCAGCAGGCCACTGTGATGGACGACTATAAGTACATCGTCTCCGACCTGGAGAAGGCTGAAGCCCTGGTCCCCAAGTTTGAGGAATACAGCGCTGCAGACCGTGGCCGTGTCCACAAGGCTGCCTGCGCTGCCCTCATGGCCAAGACGTATGCCTACTGGGCAACCTGGGACAAGACCCAGTGGCCCAAAGTGATCACTTGCGTAAACCGCTTGGAAAGCGAATATGGCCGTGACCTTGCTCCTAAATTTGCAGACCTCTTTGCCCCCGACTATGCCAAGTTCTGGACCGTTGAATACTGCTGGGGCTGGCCTTCTGACGGCGGCACCGACGGCGGTGGTGTTGAAATCACCGGCGTTATGCTGGAGAACAAGGGCTGGGGTAAGTTCAATGGCTGGGGCCAGTTCAAACCCTCCTACGATATCTACGAGGAAATGCTGAAGGACGGCGCCGGCAACGAGCGCCTCAAGGCTTCCATCCTGGAATACGGCGACGAGTTCCCGTTCTTCGGTGAAACCCGCAAGTTCTGGTCCACTTCCGATGTGGAATCCGGCTTTGCCATCTACAAGTTCATGCAGGCCTTCGCTCCCGCAGATCCTACGGGCTCCGGTCTTGTGAACCCCAATGGTGACTGGCCCACCACCCGCATCAACTGGCCCATCGTCCGCTTTGCAGACTGCCTGCTGCTCCGTGCCGAGGCTTACCTCGTAGCCGGTGAAGGCGGTAAGGCTGCCGACGACATCAACCGCATTCGCACCCGTTCCCATCTGACTCCGCTCCCCGGAGCCGCCACCTGGGCAGACCTCTATCACGAGCGCCGCTGCGAGTTGGCCTTCGAGCTGGCCGCCGACCATGCCGCTGACTGCAAGCGCTGGGCTTATTCCGGTGCCGATGCCATCAAGGCCCTGGCCACTGCCGAGCTGAATGCTCATCCCCGTGCCCGTCACTATGTAGACCGTGCAGACCCCGCTGGTACTCCTACCGTAGGTGCTTACGAAGACTACAAGACTCCGGAGAAGCATTGGAGCGACAAGTTCATGACCTTCCCTTATCCTTCCGAGCAGATTAACAAGAGCGCCGGCGCCCTCAAGAATGTACCGGCTTGGCAGTAATCTTTCAGAACAGAGATCATTATGAAAAAGATATTATTTGCTATCCTGGGCGTGGCCCTTCTCGCTGTTTCCTGCGGAAAGGTGAAGGAAGAAGCCAACCCGTATCGTAAGGTAGTGGGCTACAAGCCCTCTACCTTCACGATGACCGTTCCCGGTAACCTGACTCCCATCAATGCCTCCTGGATCACCATGAGCCAGTCCGGCACTACGGCCACTTTCACCACCAAGCTCAACACCACGGGCCTGGTGCGTCGCGCCGAGTTCCCCATCGCCGGTGGCGGTGTCTGCGTCATCAGCCAGAAGACGCAGGATCTGGACGCTGCTCTCGCACTTTCCGTTGCCGCATTTGGTGACGACTATGCCACCATTGCCGTGGATGTGAATACGTCCAACCTGGATGACTATGCCGGTTGGGGTGTCCTCTATAGCAAGGAGAACGACAAGTCCAAAGCTACCAAGCAGGCCGGTACCACCGCCCTGGTGGCCGGAAAGAACAAGATCACCCTTTCCAATCTGGAAAAGAACACCATGTACTACATCTGGGGTTATGTTGAGTCCCTGGAGGGTATGAAGGTGGAAAGCGCCAAGCCCTTCGGCTTCATCAAGCCCATCGTTGTGGCCCAGGGTGAAGACCTCCAGGCTGCCATCAACAGCGCTCCCGCCTATTCTGAGGTGCGTGTCGCTGCCGGTGCCGTATTCCCTGGCGGAGTATGCCTCAAGGCCGATGTGACCGTTTCCGGTGGTTGGGAGAATGGCTTTACGGAGCAGAACGTGGACAAGAAGTCCGTCATCGACGGTAACAATACCGTGAACTGCGTATTCGTGGGCTTCAACCCCCAGACCAAGGTGAAAGAACCCCTCGAGAGCCCGGCTACCATCTCCAACTTCGAGCTGCGTAACGGCTACGCCAACGATATCGTGAACAAGGGCGGCGGCATCTATGTATGCGGCGACGTGATTGTTGACAACTGCTACATTCACGACAACACTTCCACCAACCGTGGTGGCGCCCTGCTCACCGCAGAAGGCGTAGATGGTACCTGCATCGTCAAGAACAGCATTATCAAGGACAACGTGAGCACGGGTCACCACGCCGGTGGCTTCTGCTTCGACGGCGAGGCTAACCAGACGGTTTACCTGATCAACAACCTCATCACCGGCAACTTCGCCAAGAAGTTCGACGGTTACTGCGCTGCCGTGATGATCTACAAGAATGTTGAGATGTACATGATCAACAACACCATCACCGCTAACAAGAACTACGATGAGAATGATGGAAGCCCCTGGTTCTGCATCCAGACCCGTGAGCAGATCAAGATGTTCATGGTGAACAATATCGTGGCCGGTAATCTCTCCGCCATCAAGGACAACCCCGACGTGTTCTACCGCCAGGCCTACCAGGCCAAGCTGGACTGCGTGGTGCGTGAAGACTGCGTGGTACGCAGCAACATCATCGAGGGTGGTATCTACGGTGACGGCAAACCTGAACCGGATGCCGAGAAGGGCAACATCATTCCCAAGGTGGGCTTCGACCTTACCACCATCTTCGCTGATCCTGCCAAGGGCGACTACATGCCCAAGGGAGACGCCCTCAACGGTGACTACAGCGACGATGTGGCCAAGATCATGAAAGACTACGGTAAAGACCTCCTGGGTAAGAACCGTGTCGTAGATGGTAAGATCAACATGGGCTGCTATCAGGTCCAGTAGAATCTTTAGCTTAAACGAAGAATTTCATCAGGGCGAAGCCGCAAGGTTTCGCCCTTTTTTTCTGAAAGAAAAGACCTTTGAATTTTGCGCCGGTTTTGTTAAATTTGTGTTTTAACACTATACTTTGCCAATTATTAAAGTTTTTTCTTAACATATGAAGCTTAACCCTCTGTTTATCTTACTGTTAGCCGCTGCGGCTGCCTGCACCCAGACGACCCCTTCGGCCCTGGATTCGGTGGATGTCTTTAACGGCACCGGTTTTCACGGTCATACCTATCCTGGCGCCACTACGCCTTTCGGCCTGGTTCAACTGAGCCCGGATACCCGCACCTACGGCTGGGACGGCTGCTCCGGCTATCATTATTCCGATACGGCCATCCTGGGTTTCAGCCATACGCACCTTTCCGGTACCGGCTGCGCAGACCTGGGAGACTTCCTCTTTACCCCTGGCGTTGGGGCCATCAAGCCCTTGTCGCTGGACCACAAGAAGGAAACGGCCCGTCCCGGTTACTACAAGGTGGTTACCCCCAAGGTGACGGTGGAACTCACCGCCACCCCGCACGTGGGCGTGCACCGTTACACGTTCACCGGGGAAGGGGAGCGTAAGGTTCTGCTGAATGCCAACCACTGCATTGGAGACGGCAATGTGGCCGTTGAAGCCTGGTTCAAGGAAGAAGACAACGAGGTCAGCGGAAAGCGCCTGGTGAACGGTTGGGTACAGGGGAGAAGCATTTACCTCAATGCCGCCTTCTCTGAGAAGTTTGAAAAGGCCCAAACCGTGGCCCCCGGAGAGCTTCTGCTTACCTTCCCGGAGGGTGTAGAGGAACTCACCGTCTGGGCGGGCCTGTCCTATACGGGCCAGGAGGAGGCCAAGGCCAACCGTAAGGCCGAGACCGAAGGAAAGGATTTCGAAGCCGTCCTGGGCCAGGCAACCAAGGCCTGGAACGAGGCTCTGAGCACTATCTCCGTAGAAGGCGGTCCGGTGGAGCAGTTCTACACCTGCCTCTACCACACCTACGTGGAGCCCAACAACATTGCCGATTTCGCCAGCCCCAGACCCTTCTATTCCACGCTCTCGCTGTGGGATACGTTCCGTAGCTGGAACCCGCTGCAGACCCTGGTGAATCCCACGCTGGTCAATGATATGATTGGCAGTATGCTGGAGATGTACCGCAGCTGGGGAGAACTTCCCATCTGGCCCCTGGGCCACGGGGAGACCGGCTGTATGATTGGTTATCACAGCATCCCCGTGATTGCTGACGCCTGGCTCCACGGCATCCGCGACTACGACGGAAACGAGGCCCTGGCCGCTATGGTGGCTTCTTCCAACAAGAACAAGGGCATTACCTCGGATCTGTATAACAAATACAACTACATCCCCTCGGACCTGATGCGTCAGTCCGTTTCCCAGACCCTCGAGATGGCCTACGACGACTGGTGCATAGCCCGTATGGCCGAGAACCTGGGCCAGACAGGCATTGCCGCCGAGTACTACGCCCGCTCCCTGCGTTACCAGAATCTCTTTGATCCCGCGACCGGCTTTATGCGCGGCAGGGACCACAACGGCAACTGGGTAGAACCGTTTGACCCCATTGCCTCCACGTACGATTATACGGAAGCCATTCCCTGGCAGGCCCGCTTCTTTGTCCCTCACGACATTGCCGGCCATACGGATCTGATGGGTGGCACCCAGCCTATGCTGGCCGCCCTGGATTCCCTCTTTACCTACGAAGAGCGCAGCGACAAGGTGCACGTGTCGGATATCACCGGCCTTATGGGCCAGTATGCCCACGGCAACGAGCCCAGCCACCATATGGCCTGGATCTATAACTGGCTGGGCGCCCCGTCCCGCAGCCAGGAGATTGTCCGTTCCCTCCTGGAAGAGATGTATAACACCACGCCCGAAGGTGTCTGCGGCAACGAAGACTGCGGCCAGATGAGCGCCTGGTACATTCTCTCTTCCCTGGGTATCTATCCCGCCTGCCCCACCAGCGGTGAATATGTGCTGGCGGCTCCTATGTTCAAGAAAGCCACCCTTAAGCTGGGCAACGGAAAGACCCTCACCATTACGGCCGACCATCCCGAAAGGAAGTACGTGGCCGATGTAAAACTCAACGGCCAGTCCCTGGACCGCAACTACATTACCTACGAAGAAATGATGGCGGGCGGTACCCTGGCCTTCACGCTTTCCAAGCAGCCGGACCACAGCCGCGATGCCCTTTCGGCCCCTTACTCCCTGAGCACGGAGTCCATCGTTTCCACGCCCGTCCTGCCGGCCGGTCTGTCCCTGTTCAAGGGCTCTCTGGACCTGGTTCTCAGTTGCCGTACGGAAGGCGCCGCCATCCATTATACCCTCGATGGCAGCGAGCCCACGGTGGACAGCCCCCTGTATACCGGTCCCGTCCAGCTTCATCATTCGGCCGCGATCCGTGCCCGCGCTTACAAGGAGGGGATGAAGCCTTCTCCGGAGGCTTTTGCCCTGGCCACCAAGGCCGAGTTCTCCCCGGCCACCAAGGTGTCCGGTCTTAAGAACGGCTGCCGCTATACCTACCATCAGGGCGAGTTTGCCTGGGCGGCTGACGTAAAGAAGAGCCCCGTGAAGGAGAGCGGCGTGATGGAGGCCCCTACCATTGCCAATGCCAAGGATGAGGATCATTTTGGCTATATCTTTACCGGCTATATCGACATCCCCGAAGACGGCATCTGGAGCTTCTCCCTCCTGAGCGACGACGGCGCCATCCTGGAGGTGGACGGCCAGCTGGTGGTGAACAACGACGGTTCCCATTCGGCCATTACCACTATGGGCCGTATTCCGCTCCTCAAGGGTATGCACGCCTACAAGCTGGTTTACCTGGAAGACTACGAAGGTCAGGCCCTTGCCTGGGGCTGGCACTCCGAGCAAGAATCCGAATTTACCCGTATTCCCAAAGATAAGCTATACTACAGATAATGAAAAACTTATTACTCAGTCTGGCAGTACTGCTGCCGCTTTCCCTCGCTGCCCAGCAGCCTGTGGTGTTGCATTCGCACAACGATTATAACCGTACGGCTCCCTTCTGGGAGGCTTATTCCCAGCATTGCCGTTCCATTGAGGCCGATGTGTTCCTGCACGAGGGCCAGTTGCTGGTGGGGCACGAGCTGGAGGATCTGAAGCCGGAAAACAGCTTCCTTAGGATGTACGTAGATCCCATCGTGCGCACTTTCCACGCCAATGGCAACCGGATGTGGGCCGGTTCCAACGACCGCCTTATGCTGATGGTGGAGCTCAAGAGCGCCACCGAGCCTACGCTCACGGAGGTGATCAAGCTCCTGGAGCAGTTCCCGGACGTGTTCTGCGCCCCGGATGCCGTTCAGGTAGCCATTACCGGCAATACTCCCTCCAAGGAGAAATTCCTGGATTATCCCGCCTGGGTGGGCTTTGACGGAGATATCCGTGAAAACTATACCCCTGCCCAGCTGGAGCGCGTGGCCCTGGTGAGTAACTCCTTCCGTATGTTTGCCAAGAAGTGGAACGGAAAGGGCCGTATGATTGATCCCGAGCTCAACGCCGTTACGGCCGCCATCGAGAAGGTGCATTCCTGGGGCAAGCCCATCCGTTTCTGGGAGGCTCCCGAAGGCACCACCGCCTATTTCACCTTCTGGAAGATGGGCGTGGACATCATTAACACGGACAAGCCCGCCGTGGCTTCGCTCTTCTTCAGCGACTGGGGTAACAAGAACTTCATTATGGGAAAGCACGAGGTACAGGCCGGTGTGACCGGTACCAAGAAACTGGATGCCGCCACCCGCAGTTTCTCCGGTTTCCAGAACGAGAAACTGCAGTTGACCCACCGCGTTCCCACGTACACGCCCACGTACCGCAACGACGGCTCCAACAAGAAGATCAAGAACGTGATCCTCCTGATTGGAGATGGTATGGGCATCAACCAGGTGATGGCCGCGGCCTATGCCAACCAGTATGAACTGAGTATGCTCAAACTCAAGAGCGTGGGCATCCAGTATTACAACCCCAACGACGATTTCATCGGAGATTCCGCTTCTGGCGGCAGCGCGCTGGCCACGGGAGAGATGTCCTGGACCCGCCATATCTCCTCCAACAAGGACGGTTCCGTCGAATATCCCGCCCTCACGGACTATTTCAAGGCACAGGGCAAGGCCACGGGCGTGGTCTCTCTGGGAGATATTGCCGATGCTACCCCTGCCGTCTTCTACGGCCACACCTCCGAGCGGGACAGCACGGACCGTATCACCAGTTACTGGCTCACCAGCGACGTGGACCTCATCTGCGGCCCCGGCACCAGCTATCTGGAAAGGCCCAGACAAGACGGCATCGATATGCTCTCCGGCATCAAGGCCAATGGCTACAGCTATACAAAAGACGCTACGGCCGTGAATGAAGTGAACGGCAAACTCATCTGCTTGGACGACCGTATGGGAGCCTATGCCACCGAGGAAACGCTGGACTTCCTGGCCCGGATTACCAAATCTTCCATCGAAAAGCTTTCCAAGGATTCCAAGAAGGGCTTCTTCCTGATGGTGGAGGGCGCCAAGATTGACTACGCCGGCCACTCCGACTGCTTCCCGGCTTCCGTGATTGAGGAATTCAGCTTTGACCTGGCTGTGGCCGAAGCCCTCAAGTTTGCCGACTCCAACGGAGAGACCCTGGTGGTAGTTACGGCCGACCACGAGACCGGCGGCCTCACGCTGCTGGACGGTGACCTGTCTACCGGCCACGTTCTGGCTGTGTACAATTCTGACGACCATACCCCCACCGTG